>NZ_NFHY01000007.1:0-182860 GCF_002161525.1 Drancourtella sp. An57 | reverse complement strand
GTAATTTCTGTGGCGGTCCGTCAAGCCAATGCGGAAAAGCCGTCCTCAGGATTGTCACTCTGAGATGTTTTGTGCTGACAGTTATCAGCGGAACGTGTTATATATTATCATCCAGGCTTATAAATGTCAACAACTTTTTTATCTTTTTTTCTTTTTTATTTCATCACATGTTTTCTACTGTTTTTATGAGAAAAATTTCTGTTTGAATTTTTAATCTAAATTTGCTATAATCATCAGCGTACGGATCGACGTACAAATAAATCTTATAGTTACCTAAACAAGGAAAGGGCTTTAATCAGCCAAAATAGAAATAAGTCTTCCAGGCGTAGTCTATTGTGCATTCAGTGGATTAACGCCTTTTTCATTGAAATGAATTAAGGAGGACTGATTATGCCAAAAACAAAATTTCAAGAAGTAATCTATGGACTGCTGATGACCTTTTTCATGGTTGCAGCAATGGAACTCTATAATACCGGCCTGCGTATGCGCGGACTGACAAATGCCGGTATTCTCTATGCCTTTCGTGAGATGGTCATTATTTATCCGATCTGCTTTGTGACGGGCTTCTTCTTTATCGAACGGATTGCGCCAAAGATTGCGTTCCGTCTTGTAACCCCGGGCGAAGATAAACCGATTTTCGTCACGCTTGCCAGAGCGAGCGTCACCGTCGCTTTCATGTGCCCGATCATGAGCTTCTGGGCCACTGTGATTTTTAAACATCCCGGTGTTGAATTTATTCCGGTATGGCTTCAGACATTTGTCTGCAATTTCCCGATGGCCTTTTTCTGGCAGATTTTCTTCTGCGGCCCGCTTGTGCGCTTTATTTTCCGCATGATTTTCGAAAGAAAGAGTCGTACCGAAGTCTGTACAGCCGAGTAATACGGTCAGCAGTCTTTCGCTTTCACACAAAAAGCGTCCGCACTTTTATTCGTACGGACGCCTTTTTTATTTATTATCTGATCTGAAGAAGCTTGTCCTTTAATTCCTGCTCCATCTTTCGCAGTTCTACTTCTGCCTCCTGACGCTTTCTACGCCCGTCTTCCTGAATCTGCATTACTTCATCCAGAGTAGAAATGAGTGATTCATTGGTCGCTTTGAGCGTTTCCATATCTACAATGCCTCTTTCGGATTCCTTTGCGGTTTCTACCGTTGCCATCTTCAGAGTCTCTGCATTTTTCCTTAACAGCTCATTCGTCATATCTGTCACTTCACGCTGTGCTTCTGCTGCCTGTCTGGAATGTGCAACACCAAGGGCAAGTACCATCTGACTCTTCCAGAGCGGAATGGTATTGACAATCGTGGACTGGATTTTTTCTGCCATGATTGTATCATTATTCTGCACCAGACGAATCTGCGGCGCAGTCTGGATGGATACCATCCTTGTCAGCTCCAGATCGTGAATCTTTTTCTCAAATCTCAGACACATGGATTCCAGATCTCTGGCCGACTGCGCATCTTCAGCAAGACCGCTTCTCTGCGCTTTCAGTTTCATTTCTGCAAGATCTTTCTCCCTTACGTCTTTGAGTTTCTTTTTTCCGGCCATGATATACATGGTCAATTCTTTAAAATAGGTCAGATTTAATTCATACATCTTGTCCAGCAGGGCAATATCTTTCATAAGCTGAACCTGATGCCCTTCCAGTACTTTGCAAATCTGATTGACATTCGTCTCTGCACTTGCATATTTTGATTTCAGATTCTGCAGTTTGTTTGCCTGCTTTTTGAAAATGCCGAAAAATCCCTTTTCTTCCTCTTCATCAAAATTTTTCAGTTCCTGTACAACGCCGCTCAAAAGATCTCCCACTTCGCCAAGATCTTTCGTCCGCACATTATCAAGCGCCGTCTCCGAAAAATCGGCCATCTTTTTCTGTGTTCCGGCTCCATACTGGAGAATCATGGTCGAATTCGTCAGATCGATCTGGTTTGCAAACTGCTCTGCCATTTTCCGCTCTTCGTCTGTCAATACGTTTTCATCCATAACCGGCTCTTCTTTTTCCTCCGGTTTGATCTCCTGTTTCGTATCCTGAAACGGATCCAGGGTCAATACCGGACCTGTCTGTAAATCTTTTAAATCCTGACTCATGATTTCCCTCCTGTTTTAAAATCGTCTTCTGTAAGTCCTTCCTGTGCCAGCATCATTTTCAGCACAGTAATATCTGATGAAACATCCCAGGCTGTTTCCTGAAACAGGTCATCCAGAAGCTTCTCAAATGCGATATTCAGCGTATCAAGTGTATCTTCGATTTCTTTTTTAGAATTCAGAATATTTTCACCCTGTACCGGCTGGTGATCCAGCTCCTCATATGCTTCCAGCAGTTTCACTGCCGTCGGGAGATAATATTCCATCAGCTTTTCAATGTCATCCACCGCATCCGGGTCCTGCTCCACTCTTTCAAAGATCCGCTTTGTCAGCTCTTCCATCCTTGAAATCTTTTCGGATACAACTTCTCCCGGTATCGCATCATTACACTCTTTCAGCTTCCGGATATAGTTCTGCCCGGTCTCGATTACGGTACGGATCTGAGGATCCATCTGCTGCCTCTTTCTGGCACGCTCCTCCTCCCTTGTTTTCGCTTCCCATGCCTTTTTCTTTTTCTCTTCTTCTTCGTTCTTTCGGGCTTCCTGCTGCTTTTGCATCAGCTCCCTATATGCATCATAAGCATCGTTGCTCGTAATCAGGCATGTATTTGTATCATCCAGGTGTCCCTGTAAAAACCAGCGCTTTTCGATCATCCATTCCAGATCTTTTAAAACGGTTTTCTCCTTTTTCCTTGTCCGTCTGGCCAGTTCGCTTACATTACAGTATTCTTTTCCCTGCAGTTCAGAGAGATAACTCTGAAAACGCCTTACACGCCCAAGCTTCTTCAGCCCGGCCGCCCCGATTCCTCCAAAAATCACTGTAAATATCAGAAGCGTAACAAACCCAAACGTAAGGCCTGCATTTTGCTCCAGCAAAAGCATAGTCAGACCGGTGAAAATGAACCCAAGCAAAAACACTGCTCCAATTCCAAGTCCTGTAATGGAAAGTGCCATGCCGGCTGCTTTCTTACCTCCGGTTCCGGCGTACAGTACCGGCCGCTTCAGCTTGCTTAAGTCTACTTTTGCCCAGTCTTTTTTTGTGCTTTGCTCTCCGCCTGCACTCTGTCTGGCGCTCCCTGAATTTTTCCTGAAGCTTCCCGCCGCACTGTTAATCGTATCGGTAATCGTCTGATTCAGACTTCTGAAATCCATCGAATCTACAGCATCCTGAACAGTTCTCCTGATGTCTTCTCCGAATCTTTCCCAATCCCAGTAATTTCTCATTTCTGCATCCTTTCTTCCGTTTTTAAAACGGATCCATGCAATTATTATACTTTATCACTTTTAACACTTCAAGAGATTCCACCATGCCTGAGTAAATTTTCATACCTTCTCTGTCATCCATTCACCCCCACCGGACAGGCACAAATTTCCAACAAAAAAAGAAGCGGTTTGACGCTTCCACTCCTCTGATACCACGTGTAAAGACGGATACCAATACTTTAAATATCAGCACCCGTCTTTACTTTGATTCTTCAATCATTCGTTTACCTCTTTCTTCCGGATTTCATTTTGGTAAATAAGTTTACGTTTTTGGTGGTCTGTACCTCTCTTTCATAAACTTGATGTCCCGATACTCAGCGCCTGTATTTTTCTCGGAACGTCCAACACCTGTGTTGAAAGGAAATAACAACTGAATGTTTACGGCTCGCGTCCGTCTTACAATTCTGGTCTGTTATTTTATGGTTATATAATAGCACCATAATTTCGTTTTGTCAATATATTTATCTATATTTTCTTCATTAATTTATTATTTCCTTTTGCAATATTTATTTTCAGAATATTTTGTCTTTTTCGGATTGTCCTTTCACAATCTCAGAGATTCAGAAAAGACAGGGCATAAAACCCTGTCTCATTCATCCTTATCGCATCCGTTCTCCCATACCATTCATAAAGTCTTCAATGACCGGAAGCCGCTTCACCCGTCTCAACTTGATATCAGTAATCTCACAAAGCTCTTCGAGCGCCGCCTCTACAATAATATTGCTGACACGGATCTCTCTCGGTGCGCCAAACTGTCCGATAAACTCGATCAGGCTGTTTGCCAGTGATTCCAGCTGATCCTCCTCCGGCCCGAGAATCTGCGCTTTCATAATCAGCTCTGTCCTGGCCTCCGCTATCACAATCATTCTCATACTTCCCGGACGGTCGTAGCTTTTGTCATTGATTTTTGCGGCCTGATATGCCACATCCATTTCAAGAACGTAACGATTATTTGGTACATTTTTTAACGTCTCTATGATTTCTGCATCATTCAGTTTCAGACTCCGGTAATTAAAGGAGACAAACGGAAGCTCTTCCGCACCCCAGTAATGATTATCCGTATCCGGATCTATGGAATACACATACATTTCTCCACCCCGGAAGTTTACATTTACCTCCTCGCTGCGGTATGTAAGAACCGCCTCTTCCAGAAGCTCCAGATAATAGCACATCCGATGCACTTCGTCCTGATTCAGCTGATATGGATAATAGCCTTCTTTATAGGAACGGAAATAGAGCCACTGATTTTTCCCACGATATTTATATCCTGTATCTTTGATGATTTCTCTCTCTTTTTCCGTCAGCTCTTCTCTGTTTCCCCAATAGCAGGCCAGACTGCTCTGATTTCCCATTACAAACTCCGTTGACAAATTGAGTGCTTCCTGATTCAGCATCATCATAAACGTATTGAGATCCCTGTACCCCTCATATACAACAATCCCATAATATTCTCCGCCTTTTCCAAGAATGCTGACAAAGGCTGCATCCTCCTTTTCTCCTTCTCTCAGGCAAATCAGATCCAGATCCCAAAAGTCCTCCCACGGCTTCAATTCCCTGATTCTGGTCGCCACATCATATAGTTTTTTCCATTCTTCCCTGCCGGCTTCCTTCCTCATGCTTTTCACCTCAATTTCCTTTAGTTTTATACAAACATTAAATGATAAGTTAATGTTAATCCCTTTTTCCTGTATCGTCAATATCCTGTTTGTCTGCCTCTTCCTCCGTTCTTTTTTGAAACTCCAGAATGTCCCCGGGCTGACAGTCCAGCACTTCACAGATGGCATCCAGAGTCGAAAACCGGATTGCTTTTACTTTCCCGGTTTTTAAATTAGACAGGTTTACTGTAGAGATTTCGACCCGATTGGAAAGTTCATTTAGAGAAATCTTTCTGTCGGCCATCACACGGTCCAGTCTCAATATAATTGCCATGTTTTTCCTCCTTACAAGATTTCATCCAGTTCTTTCTGCATCACAAAACCTGCCATGATGATCCGGCCAAGAACAATTAAGAGCAGCCCCGGCAGAAGGAACATCCCATCAATCAGCACGAAAGATCCGTAGGAACAGATCTCGAACCCGGAACTCTGATATCCTCCCAGTCTTGGGATCACAATAGACGCGATCACGAACAGGAGTCCACTAAACTGAATCCCTTTTGTCAGCGTTGATGAAAACGGCTTTTCATCAATCAAAATCTTAATCAATAAGACAAATGCTATCAGTATAACAAAATAATAAACCTCCCCGGATGCAAAGGATGCGATTTCCTGCTTTCCGATTCCTTTTACAAACAGCATATCTACCGTGTAGTCGATACCGGCTATTGTCATTGCCCCGGTTAGAAAAATGGCAACTCCGATCCAAATCCGGATTCGTTTCAGAAAATCCTGTTTTTTCTTTGGCTGTGTATCCAGTTCAAAATCATTTTTCATAGCAGTTCCCTCCTATCTTCCCTGTTCTTTCCTGCTTCTATTATACACCTGCTTCCAGAATTTCGAAACAGAATTTAATGATAATCATTAAATTTTATTCGTTTTTCATATAATATCTCATATGCAATCGAAGAAATTGAAGGAATTGGGAAAAGCGAAGGGACAGACAGAGAGGGACATCAGGAGTCTTTGACTCCCGCTGTCCCTCTTGTGCATCTCCTTATTATTCAAATCCCCGAATTCGTTCTATCAGGGAATGTTGTTTTACCATTTTCTTCCACGCAATAAAAGGTGCTGTCATACAGATCAGAAATACGACTGCAATTCCGCATACGAGCGGTAAAACCGGTACGGCGAATGGAGCGCCGCGGTAATTCATGGACTGGAAGATTCCATAGGTTACTGCAAGTCCGGCAGTCATGGTAATCAGAAGGGATCCTGCTGCGTAAAGCAATCCTTCCAGAAGCAGCATCCATTTCATCTGCCGGTCAGTCATTCCGATGCTTTCCATAACTGACAGTTCCACCAGCCTGTTCTGCACACTGCTGATTGAAGTATTAATATAATTCATAATACCTATCAGTGCCAGAATAAACACAAGCCCGGTTCCTACCAGCATCATATTTCCCTGTGCCTCCCGGATCGTTTCCATCAGATCAATTTTGGATTCCATCGATAAATCTCTGTATCCGGAAAGTCCTTCCAGTTCTCCAAGAATCCGGTCTTCTGTCCCCTGATCATATGTTTCCTCATAATAGATCCCCATCTTAAAAAGCATTGGTTCTGCCGCAAATTCTTTGAGCGCCTGTTCTGAGACAATGATGGTCGGCGGATATCCAACCAGCGCCGTATAGTAATTGTCATCCGTCAGGCCTGCAATGGAAAATGTCTTCGTATGTTCCGGATTGGAATACTCTGCGCAGGTCACCTCTTTTCCCTCGACATCCGAACTTGTAAAATCCAGACCGTCCCGATACAAAATGCAGGTATCGCCTCGCATAAATGCTTCTTCATCCACCGGCTCTGCAAGCGCCTGATTCAGATTTTCAAATGCGGCCTGATCGATCCCGATCATGGAAGTGCCAAAATTTTCAGGATGTTCCTGATATTCTTTCTTCTCATCCTCATAAGGAATCGTCATCCACATTTCATAAAATTCTTTCATCCACATGTCGGAAAACTCCGGTTCCCATGGCACAATGATCTCCGCAAAAAAGACCGGATGTACATTTTTTACACCTTGTGTCTGCTTCATGTTCTCCAAAGCGGAATCATCCAGAACCGCTTTCCTTTCCTCCTGTGTTTCTTTCCGAATCGTGTCATTTTGTACAACCAGATCCAGATCCATGGAATTGGATGTATATTCTCTTGCTCCCTGACTGGAAAAAAGAGTTGCCAGACACAGAAATATCGAAAGCCCGGATGCAAGAGAAACCATCACAACTCCTGTCTTCTTTTTCTCTTTCGTGATTTGTTTCTTTGCCAGTCTCCACAGCACCTTTCCTCTTCCGGTCTTGCCGGAATAGCTTCTGTTCTTCTGCGGCCGGTAGCCAATCGCTTCCAGCGGAGAACATCCTGCCGCAATCTTTGCCGGTTTCCTTCCCGCCGCCATTACCGTTATCCCCACAATCAGAATGGTAAGCGCAAAAATCAGCGGATGAAAGGAAATCTGTACCTGTCCTGCCTGCCCGGTCCGGATTCCCAGCGACTCTACCACAAAAGGGATCAGGAAAAAGGATACTGCACACGCGAGAAGGATTCCGCATGCAGCGCCGCCCCCTCCGATTACCGCCATCTGCCGGTAAATCATGCTGTAAATCTGACGTTCTGTCATTCCAATCGTCTGAAGAAGTCCGTAATACCTTGTATTTCCTGCCACTGACAGATACATGATATTATAAATCAGAAGATAGGCACACAGACAGATCATGGCGGCCAGCCCGATCATACCCGTCACAATGGAGATCGAAAAGCTCATATCCTCTGAAAAGAACATTCTCTGCTGCTTTCCAAGATTCATATCCTCAATCAGAGCATTCTGCTCTTTTTCCGTCATCAGCTTCTGCCGGATATCCATATAAAACCGGCCGGAGGCAACATCCGAAACCTGGTAGCCGGACGCTTCATAAAAACTTTGGGAGACATAAAATATCTTTTTCTCACCGTAGCCGCTCCATTTTCCGGAAATCCGGAACTCTTTTTCAAACGATCCTTTTGGCGTTCCGACCGTCATTCGAAATGTATCACCTATATCGAGATTGCCATAGCCACATTCTTCCAGTGCCTTCTCCGTCACCATGATTTCATTTTCCTGTTTCGGATACTCTCCCTCTACAGATGTCCGGGCCGGTTCCATCATGGTGTCCCAGAACGTCGGATCCGCCCACATCAGTCCGACGTTTGGTGTATTGTCCTTGTCTGTCGCCTCTACATATCCCGACACCGCGCAGATTCCGGTCCGTAGAATATCTTCGTTTTCGTCGCAGAATTCTTGCTGCTCTTCCGTCACTCCATACATAATCGCATCAAACTTAGCTCCGTTCATTCGGATATTCTGGATCCTCTGCATTTTAAAATAAGTCACTCCGACTGTCAGCACGCTGAAAAGAAGAAAGGCGGACAATAAAACAGCGAAAAACATTGTAAGCGTTTTTCTTTTGTTTTTTGCAAGCGCACTTTTGGCCAGTCTGGAAATGATTTTCCCGTTATTATTTTTCATCGTGAATTCCCCTTTCTTTCACGATTTTTCCATCTTCAATATGGACAATCCGGTCCGCCATCTGGGCAATGTCCATATCGTGGGTAATCAAAATCACGGTCTGCCGGAACTGTCTTGCAGCCACTTTCAGAAGCCCCAGCACGTCATGGCCGGATGCGCTGTCCAGATTTCCGGTCGGTTCATCGGCAAGAAGAATCCGCGGTTTTGATGCAAGCGCCCGCGCAATGGCGACTCTTTGCTGCTGGCCGCCGGACAGATTGCTCGGAAGTGCTTCTTTCTTTTCCTGAAGCTTGAGAAGATCCAACATCTCTTCCATAAATCTTTTGTCCACCGGGCGCCCGTCCAGTTCAATCGGCAGTACGATATTTTCGTATACATTCAAATCCTGCACCAGATTATAATTCTGGAAAACAAATCCAACCTTTCTGCGCCGGAATACCGTCAACTGTTCCTTATTCATTCCGGCCAGATTTTTCCCGTCTATGCAGACGCTTCCTTCCGTCGGGACGTCCAGCCCGCCCAGCATATGGAGTAGCGTGCTTTTCCCACTGCCCGATTTCCCGACAATCGCCACAAATTCCTGCTCTTTTACTGTAAAATCCACACCGTCCAGCGCCTTAACAATATGTTCCCCCAGCCTGTAATACTTTTTCAAACCTTTTGCTTCTACCATCCATTGACTCATAGATACCCTCCTCACTTTCTGCTGTCATTTTTATCTACACTTAAAGGATATCTGTCAAAAATCACAAACCTGTCTCATTCCGTAATATTCTCGGTTTTGTGATTTTCCACATTCTGCTCCGGACTTTCCGGAAGATAAAGGCAGAAAACAGATCCCTCGCCTTCTTGGGATCGGACTTCGATGTATCCGTTCTGAAGTTCCAGAATCTTTCTTGTGAGATAGAGGCCGATTCCGATTCCAGGCTTTTCGTGCACCTCCGGTTCCCGGTAAAAGCGTTTAAAAATTTCCGCCTGTCGTTCCAACGCAATGCCTTTTCCATTATCCTGAATACTGATTTTTGTAAAAATCTCCTGTCTGGTCACACTGATATGAATCTCCCCGCCTCGCTGCGTATATTTCACAGCATTATCCAGGACATTAAATATCGCTTCTTCCGTCCATTTACTATCATGAAGAAGCCACAGTTTGTCCGGGCACTCTACATAAAGCGCGATCTGTTTTCCCGCAGCCGCCGGCACAATCTCTTCAATCGCCTTCCGGATTGTAGTGCACAAATCAGAAGTTTTCATCTGCACCTGAATCAGCCCCGTCTCCAGCCTGGACATTTTCACCATGCTTTGGAGAAGAAATTCCAGCTTATCCGCCTGCTTGTCCAGGCTGTTCAGGAATTCTTCCTGACGGTCCGGCTGCGTCTCTTCCCGCAGAAGCGAAAGGTATGCCTTCATATTAGAAAGCGGGGTTCGCGTCTGATGGGAAATATCGGAAATCAGGCTTTTCAGTTCTTCCCTGCTTGCCCGGTTTTCTTCCTCTTTCTGCTTCCAGATCCGCCCAATCTGGTTCATTCTGACACTGCATTTTCCAAACAAGGTATCTTCCACTTCTTCTGTCGTATCCGGCTCTCTCCCCGACAGAAGGGCATCCATATTTAGTTCCAGCTTCCCTTCAAAAGTCAGTACGACCTTCGTTAATTTGACATATTTAAGCCCAAGAACAAGCGAAACCGCTATCATCAGGCCTGCCAGTATTATGCTCCAATCCATTGATATCCCATCCCGTATACATTTGAAATATATTTGTGCTCTTCATCTTCGATTTTCCCTCGCAGCCTGTTAATGTTGACTGCCAGCGCATGCTTGTCGACAAACTGATTTCCACCGTCCCACAACCGTTCCAGCAGCACATCATAGGTGAGCAGCTGCTTTCGGTTCATCAAAAACTGGCGCAAAAGCCGGAATTCTGTCGGTGTCAGAAGACATTCCGCCTCTCCCGTTAAGACTTTTGCCCCGTCGATATCCACTTTCAGCCATCCATCATCATACTCTTTCGAATCAGCCGGAGTCATATGTTTCAGAATAATATCAATTTTTTTCAACAGAATTTTCATGGAAAACGGCTTCGTCACATAATCCACGGCTCCCATGTCATATCCGGCCAGGGCGTCCTCCTCCAGATCTCTGGCAGTCAGAAACATCACCGGAGTTTTTTTCTCATTATTTACCCAGTCGCAGAAAGAAAATCCGTCCCCGTCCGGCAGATTGACATCCAGAATGATCAGCTGGAGTTCTTCCTTCCGGCAGATCTCTTTGGCACTTTCCACGGATGACGCTGAAAAAACGCGATATCCCTCTTTTTCCAACACCAGGCAGATGGCATGATTCAAATCAAAATCATCTTCTACAATCAATAATGTCTGCATCCTTTTCCCTCCCATCTTTCTTGTTCCATCGTATCATATTTTGGTAGTTTTGGCTTTCTTCAAGGGAAAAATCACAGGATTGTGATTGTTTTGTAGTTTAGATGAGATATCTGGCGACGAGCTCTTCGATTCGTTTTGTATTCAGGATTGTTTTCCCCGTCTCAAATGTGAGGATCAGTCTTTCGCCCGGGAAAATGTCATTTTCTTCGTATGCGTTGATTTTTCTGACCGCATTTTCAGCGTATTCCGGGCTGTCCATTTTCCCATCATGCTCCCAGTAAATTTCCTTTCCGGTCTTTTTAGACAGGAATGTAAAATCGGGATAAACAGTGCCAAAACCATTGAGATAGAGCGGACACTCATATTTATACGGAATTCCTTTTCTGTAGAAATAATCGGCCAGAATCTTCTCTGATTTCGACCGCACCCTCTCCCCTTTGTCAGTCATGATTACAGGTGTACCCTCACGGAATTCTTTCCGCTTATATTCTCCGGATTCCCATTCTTGTATCTGCTGATCCCATGATGGCTCCACCGGACAAATCAATTTTCTTCTTTCAGGATGTTCCTTCATGAATAGGTTTTCTATTTCATCATCCTCATAATCTTTTGTGATCCTTTTTAGCTGGCCCAGTCTCTTCTCGGCAAGTTTCAACACTTTTTCATCATATGCTTTCTGAGCAAGTTTTTGCGGCAGTTCCTCATCGGCTTTCGGAATATATGCTCCATTTCTCTTTTCTCCCGGCATGCAGTGATAATATTGAATCCACCCCCTGCTTTTAGACAGGCGTAAGGATCCCGGCGGAGCATCTTTTACCTGTTTCCTCGTTTTGGAAAGAATCTTTTCTAATCTGTCCTGTTCCTTCAGCAGCATTTCTTTGATACCTGTCATATCATTTCCCCTTCCATTTCTGCATAGTATCGTTTGAATCACGACAATGCTGTCTTATTTTAGAAACCGTACGGTTAATACAAACTATTTTGCTGAACTAGCTGTAGTCCAAATCGCGCCATACGGTTGTAATTTCATTTTTGTCAAATACAACTGTAGCTTTTTACTCTAAATCATACGGTTAAAAATAGATATTTATCTCATGGAGCCGAATTCGTTTCCGATTGCCACGGACAAGATAAAAAATTTCATATATATAACCGTACAAGCAGTTTCATTTGGAATTGTTTTGGCTGATTTTTGCCTTTGAATATGTTCGAATACTAAGATTTGCTTTGTGATTTGTTTTAGAAAAATCCCGGAAGCCGAGACTTCCGGGATAAAAATTCTTCTGATATTCTTCGTAAACGTGAGATTAACGTTTGGGTAACCGAAAATGGCGGAAATACGGGGATTCATCCGGGATTTGTTGCAGATGCGTTGCAAACCGTAGAAGACTGAATGCGATTGAGGACACCTCTCTTATTAGTTTCTTTCAACCCGTTTCATTCTTCACAAATCCCTTGTTACCGGTTTAACACTTTAGAAATAATATCTCCAAAAATTCCTATTGATGCTTTCCTATCAGCCAATGCCTCTGCTAGAGTGTATTCTCCATAAACTCGCTCAACATCTTCTTCCTGCCACACGTCACCTATTTCTTCCATCTCTTCAATAAATTCTTCAACATCTCTTTTATCCATATATAATTATCGCTCCTATTCTTTACCAAACATTATCCTTGGTAATGTCATTAACATATCCACATTCTGTACATGTCCATTCATTATCATATGGATTAAAATTCAATTGATCGTTTAAATATGCACCGCACTCATCACAGTACCAGTCAATCTCTAATGTTTTTTCAACATTCCCATGTTTATCTAACTGCAACTGGTCGCCATGAATTTCGTATCCACACGAAGAACAAACCCAAAGCGCTTCATCTTCATCCCAGTAGGCGCATGCATTACATACCGGGCATTTAACTCCATCAGAATAATCCTTATTAGACAAAGCATCCAATAAACTTTCAAAAAAGCTCATTTTTCACCCCTACGCTTTCTCTTTTATTTTCTAAATACAACGATAATCACATAACCTATTAATCATCAAATATTTTGCAACTTGTTTTACACTGAGGATATGGACCTCCACATGCCGCACAACCTTCTGGAACATAATTTTCATCAATATCATATGCATATTCTGAATAGTCACAATCTGTACATTCATAATAGCATACACCTTCATCCCAATCTTCAGTTATAATGATATCTCCACCGCATTCTGGACACACATCTGGCATACCACTTTCCTCCTTATACTTAGAACATATCTTTCCAAAGCAACATGTAATCTTTGGATTTTATAAAAATAATATTGATTATAAAGCTAATACCCAATTTCCTTTAATGCTTTAGCAATTTGATCCTGATTAAAACCGTAATACTGCATCATCTCTGTTATTTGGTTTTCCGATTCTCCAACGCCATTCTCTTTTGCGTAAAGAATAGCCTGATAGTCCCAATCAACATCTATATGATCCACAGCAAACGTGGCATCTTCTATCGAATATCCATCAAATCCAACCAACACATCATTGATTAAAAAATCACGTCCGCAATGCCAATTTTGTATTTCTTGATACGCTTTTAGAACCGCATTTCTCTGACTGGTTGAAAGTTCTACCGTATATTCTTTCGATTCTAATTCTTTGTTGCAAACAGTACATTTTTTAATCTGCTTTCCAGGAGTTATAATTGCTTGTGCTGAAATACTATAATCTTCTTTTACTTCCCATTCTCCCGGAGTATGTTCTACTTTATCAATAGTTTCCACTATAGTCTTCTGGCATCGTGAACAAACAGCTTCTTTTTCTCCTTGTTCACTACATGTGGCTTCTTTTACTACTGTATACTCTTCTAAAACATGTCCTAAAGCTTCCCCTTGCGTTTTACCACATACGCTACATATTTTAGGCATTTCACAAGTAGCTTCTTCCCATTTGTGTCCTAAGGCTGTCCCTTTCGCCTCCTCGCAAGCACTACATATTTGCGGTTCTTCACATGTCGCTTCTGTCCATTTATGCCCTAATGGTTCGCCTTCCGTTTTGCCACATATACTACACGTTTTAGCCGTAGTACAAGTGGCATTGTCCCATCTATGATAACACATATAAAACAGAATGCCTGAGATGCCAGCTACTATTATTACTAAAACAACAGCGATGGTTATTTTCTTTTTATTCATTTCATCTCCCAGTCCTTATTGTGCAGGAACATCAATCATATAATTTGTAAACATCAAATCATAATTATCACTATATGCATCCGGTAATATAAACTGGAAAGCAACTCCCTGTTCGATTGCCGGGAAAATGAGCGTTCCTGAAGAACTTGTTCCAGCCATAACTTCATAAGACAACTCTGAAAGTTCAGGGCTGTTATAAAGTGTCTGACTCATAGTATCCTGATCCATTTGTTTTCCATCTATAAGTAACTTGGCCGAATATGTTCCACATGAAAAATTGTAATCTGTTCCATTATTAATCGTAACATACACTCTTGTTTCATCTTCAGCATATTCCACTTTATCTACCGTTACTACTATTCCATTTTGATCTTGACTAACCGCAGGACTTATTTCCGCTATTGTAGGAACAACAATCTCCATATAAGATCCTTTTGTTACTGTTGCATCAACAATAAGCGGACACTCAACACTGCCACCAAAAGTATTTTCTCCAGAAAATGTTCCATCAATCTTACCGTCAACCCAAACATAATCCTGATTCTGAATTCCATCTGCTGCATCAGTATGAGCAATAAAATTTTGTGTATAATTTTCAACGTCATGCCATGCTTGAATTGCCGTGGTCTCACCGTCTGTTTCCGGTGCATCCAGTAATTGCCCGCTTAATTTTACATATTTGCCGGCATATTCTTCTGGATTTGTAAAAAGACTATCGATTTCTGATTCCTCAAGATAAACAATTTCTTCAGGTTCTTCTTGTTTTTCTCCTCCGCCACATCCAGTCAATACACTAGCCCCCATCGCAAACAAAAGTGCCGAAACTAATAATTTCTTTTTCATATACTTACATCCTCCTTCTATATTTGCCTTTTTGCAAATTCTAATTCTTATTATTATCTTATCATATCAGATAGCCAATTTATAGTAACACTTATACTATTTTCTTTTCCGGTGTTATCTTTCTTTCTATATTCCTAACCATATCCACCATCAGCAATATTCCTGCTTGCAGTCCAATCTCCATATACACGCTGGCCGTCTCGCTGCTGAGTTCATTACACAGATCCAGCAATTCTGAAGTCGGGTTTTCATCATACTTTCCCACAGTCTTTTCAAATCTCATATAAATCTCATCCAGCCGTTCCTCATAACTCCTGTCATCTTCATCCGGTCCCAGGCCAAACAGAAGATAATCCGCAACTCCCCTGATTGTTGCTCTCTCAAATATTTTATCTACATGCATGTTCTGCCCATCCTTTCTCTATTACGAAACATTTCTCTATTACGAAACATTATAATCTCAATACTGCATACAATCAATATATATTTCTTTATTACGAATTTTCAGGAGTTATACAGATATGCAGAAACTCAGACCGGATATGGATATCGGCCATAATATCCAACGATTAAGAAAAGCTTCAAATATGACGCAGGATCAGGTAATCGCCCGCCTTCAGCTCATGGGAATTGAAATATCCAAAAGCACCTATGCCAAAATTGAAACCAACCGAATGAATATCAAAATCAGCGAGCTTGTTGCGCTCAGCAAAATTTTTGACTCGGAAATTTCTGAATTTTTCAGCGGACTGATTTAAACGATTTGACATCCTCATCTTACTTTGCTAATATAAGTATAGAAATAGGCACTACCGATAAGCGGTTAGTCCAAAAATGAATTAGTTACAAAAAAGTAACCGCACACTTTGGCTGAGGGGCGGTTACTTTTTTGTGTGATCTATATACGCTATCAAGATCGTAACGACAATACCAAGTATCATCAAAACGATGGAGAGCATTTCGAAATCACTCATAAGTTCGCCCTCCTTTCCAAGATTTCTCTTTGCAGAGATTTCTATGTAATCAGAGGGTTCAGTCCCTCTGTCGAAGGACTAACCGCCTACCGTTCTCTGGCAGTGCCTGATTTGATTTTATCAGAACATCCGTTCTATTTCAACTGCTATTTTTCTTTACAGACAATCTCTGTCATATCCCCGTTTCTTTGTTCGCTGTCTCCTTTCCATCTCTCTTTTCTTTTTATCCAGCTGCTCCAATACACTTTGCCGCTCTGCCCTCTGTTCCGGCTTATTACTTCGGATCACCAGATACTGTTTTTCCGGAACACTTTTCTGATCCCATTCTTTCTGCCTGTTACGGATTTTATCCAGTTCCTTCGTTGCAGATGTATATGCTTTTTTCACTGCCAGTGCATTTTCATATCCATGCAGTCCAGGTATTCCGGCGAGTGTAGCCTTCGCTTTTTTCAGTTCCTGCTGTTTTCCAGCAATCTTCTGATCCAGCTCCTTCTTTTCTTTTCCGTGAAACCATTTCCCGTCAATATCCTGCCGTTCTTTCTCCAGCCGGATCAGAACTTTCTCGACAGCATAGATCCTCTGCTCTGCTTTCTTCATCTTCTGCAGAATGTTATCCAGCCTCATTACTTCTGCTTCCTGCGCTGCTGAAGATGGTCTTTTCCCTTTTGCAATCTCCGGCAGCGGCGCCGGCGTCACATCAAATTTCAGGTCACGGTGAAATATTGGCTGTCCATTCTCGTCATATTCTGCATTCCGGAGTTCTTTGATATACTGGATAAAGCCCCGTAGCTTTCCAATCGCCTTTTGCAGGATCGTCCGGAAAATCTCCGGTTTCCACCCTGACCTTCGGATGGATTCTGCCGCCGGATCTGTGAGCTCTTTTTTCTTTGCAAAGCGCAGTTCCTCTTCGGTCACGCCTTCCACTACTGCCCGGTCTACCATGTTGTTCCACTCTTGCCGGAGATAATTATCGATCCGTATCTCCTCTGCTTTCGGATTGTTCTTCCCGATTTTTCTGGTTGGCAGATACGGACTGTTCTTATCAAACACCTTCAGTTTCTCCGCCGGATCCTGCACCAGTCCATTGATCAGATCCGTATAGAAATATTTCATATCCTCTGTAAATTTTTTCGACTTAAATTCCGGATTCTTCGGCTGGAAGAAATGCTTTTCGTAAACCTCTCCTTTTTTGATGATCCTGCAGCCGGAACGGATTTCTCCATTTTCATCCAGGATTTCTTTCTTCGTCCGGACATGTTTCCCTGTTTCATCGTAAAACATATTCCTTAAAGCGATCTTCTCCACCGGCTCATCATAAGCTTTTCTCTCTGAAAAAATAAGATGGATATGAAGATTGGTTTTCCGTTTATTGTGGTGAAGGGCGCTTGCCACAGCCACGCCGTACCGTTCCACAAATTTCGCAGTAAAATATTTCAGCAGCGTGTCATGATCATAATGGATCAGGCCAGGCGGCAGCATGATGATCAGTTCCCTGGCCTCAATACATTTTCCTTCCGTTCCGCTTCTGGCAAAATCCGCCTGATTCTCCTTTGACAGATACTGCCAGAATTTCGGATCCGCACTGGTATAGGCAGCATACAGATTTTCCTGCCGCTTTGGATCCGAGATATAACGTACCCTGCCCCGGACGTGAGGCAGTTTGACCGTCTGGATAAAACAATTCTTTCCATTTGCCATACATCTCCTTTCCGGCGGTGGTACGTCAGAAATGAACCGGTCTTTCGGTTCTGAGCCGCCCTGCGGGGCGTCCCGGCCCGACGCAGTCGCGAAATACACAGAGTGCAGATCTTCAGATCTGCGCGATGGGTGTATTTCGCTCTCAAGCGCCGAGGGCTTGGTTTCCGGCGTATCCGCCTGTTATTTTATGCCCGTATCCGGGCTGTTTCCTTTTCTCTGGTTTTTAACTTTCAAAGTTTTTTTCATCCTGTTTACAGGTTCTTGTTTACAGATTTCTCATTTTTGTGTAAACAAACTTTTGTAAACAAGGCTCAAAACATTTTAAAAGTTATCTTTTATTCAAAGGGCAGCTCTGTATTTTCATCTATATTTATAAAGCCGTCCCCGTCTTTTTTCGGATGGATCCGTTTCCAGGAACGCTGAGTTCCAAGGCTTCCCGGGAACCGGTGTGTCCCGTGTTTTTCCCATCCAATGATCTCATTATCCATCAGGTCGCCAATCTCTTTGGACTGCCATTTCGGCACCATCCCTTCATGGTGGAACACTTCCTGATAAATGATGGTAGAACATACATAGTCTTCCTCATACCGGTCCAGGAACGCCTGGATCATGCCCGTCTGGGTATCTTCCGGCATAAACTCTTTCTGGAGTGCTTTCACATAATCTTCCATATCCGGCGAGAATGTGAGAGAAAAATCTCCTCTTCGATAGATCTCCATAGCTTCCGCCCATGCCTGCAGGATGTATTCCCTGGACTCTTTCTCATTACTGTAAATGGTCGTTTCCGCTTTTTCCGGGCATACTCTGACCGGTCCGAACCGGCGGTTTCCTGTCCTGTCAAAGGGCAGGAATGCAAGATCATTGGAAGTTCCGCAGAATACACACTGCCGGTACCGGTCTTCTGCCCGCCTCTCATAAGGGATCCGATAGGTGTCCTTCTGCCTGCTCAGGAATGATTTTGTTTCCTCAATACTCCTGGCATTGGCCACCGCATTCATTTCTGACATTTCCACGATCCAGTGTCCCTGTAGATATTCATAAACCCGCTTATCATCCAGCCGTTTCACATCATCGGTAAACCACTCATCCCGGATCGCCAGATATTTGAAAAATGTAGATTTCCCGGTTCCCTGTCCACCTACCAGACAGAGCATGATATCATATTTCTTCCCCGGGTCATACAGACGGCTGATGGCCGCAAGCATATGCATTTTCATGATCTCACCGGAATACTCCGGATCAGACGCCCCGAAGAAATGGGTAAGCATGTTGCGGATCCTCGGCGTTCCGTCCCAGGTCAGACTTTCCAGCAGATCAATAATGGGATGGAAGCTGTTATCGTTTGCCACGATATCCACCGCCTTGGCAATCACCCTGTCACTGGTCAGTCCGTAATTCTTTTCCAGATAAAGGGACAGATTGTTCATATCCGTATCCGTCATCTGGACGCCCCGGCGTTTCCAGGGAACCTTTTTCATAATATCGATCTGACAGGTCATTTCATTTCTGCAAATTGCTCCCTGCAGATACGGATCATGTTCCAGCGCATATTTACAGTTCTGGATGGACTGACGGATCTTTCCTTTCTCTGTCACGTCCAGGTTCTCCCGTATCTCCCCCTGGGTCAGCATTTCATCCTCTGCAATACGCTCTAATTTCCGCATAGACTCTTCGCTGATATCGTTCCACATGCTGCTCAATCTCCGCCACCTCCTTCCGTTTACAGATAAAGAATTCTACAATTTCTTCTCCGCTTCCGGTCAGAAGAATATCCAGATAATCATTGATCTTCCTCTCGTTTTCCAACGCCTCCAGAAATTGTTCCTGCTCAAAGGCGTCCGGTTCCGATCCGTAGAACCGTTTCCAGAACCGGATCCATGACAGATAGTCGGTCAGGACTTTTACCGCATGCCGGTGCCAGTCTGTCATCTTCTTTTTAACAGAAACCGGATTCCTGTCTCTGTATTTTTTTCGTCCTTCCCGACACTTCTCTGCTGTTACCGGCAGCTGAAAATCTGCGATCAGTTTGCTGGCCGCTTCGTAAGGCGACAGACCGAACAGGCCGGCAGTCAGCCCGATCACATCCCCTTTTGCTCCGCAGGCAAAACAGTAATAATTAGTATCAATTTTCATGCTGGGATGATGATCGTCATGAAACGGACAGCATGCCATCTGGTTCCTGCCGACCCGGATCCCGTACTGCTCCGCCGCCTGCCTTGCGGTAACGTATGATTTTACTTCCTGAAATATATTCACTTATAACCTCCTCTGCTGAAATTTTTCATTGTATCTCGCAGAGGTATTTGCTATACTTGAGTTGCTAGGTCAGAGTGTAGCAATACCTCTGGAGAATTTGCCCGTGTGATCATGCATGGGCTTTTTCTTTTGTCACATCCCGGAAGTATCCGGTTTCTTCCCAGACTTTACGGTCCGGACAGTAATAACTGAATTCGCTGGCGTCTCCCACCTTCATGGCCACTCCAAACTTGACGACACCCTGCTGGATGGCAAGTCGGACGTAATGGGGATCTTTTCCCATTGCCCGGGCGATCTCTTTGATCGGAACATTTCTTCCTGTAAACGGCGGCAGCTCCACATACATTTTCTTTTCCATTCTCTTCACCTCCTTCCGGATTCCATACCCGTATTTTTAGTGCATTTTTCATTTCATTATTTCCTTTCTATACACATGAACCGCACTATCAGTTCGCATTTTATTATACGCATTAAAATTGCGTGCGTCAAGATATATTTCTAAAAATCCGCACTTGTAATTCGCATTTTAATGTGATAAGATGGACGAAAGAGAGGTGAATTCAATCATGAAACATGATACGAAACAGATCGGACTGAGAATCCGGACTGCCCGAAAGCAAAAAGGTATGAATCAGACGCAGCTGGCAGCCGCACTTGGCAAATCCCTCCGCACAATCCAGAAATACGAAAGCGGAGAGATTGAAGTGTCGCTCGCCATGATCAACGAGCTTGCCGGGGTACTGGACACCACTTCTACTTATCTGACCGGCTATGACACGCAGGAGAAGCCGCTGACCAATATGGCAGACGTCATGCAGTTTCTCTTCCAGCTGGATCAGATCCGGGAGCTTGGCTTCCGGATTGATGTGAAGCGTCCGCCGGAACACGACTGCTGGGAGTGCTCCATTACCTTCAACGGCAAAGACCTGTCGTCCTCTGAAAATGCAGATATGTGTTTATTCCTGGAAGAATTCAGGGAAAACAGAGAGGAATATGCTGCATATGGCCATTCTGCCAGTTCCTATCAGGACTGGAAAGACAAGACACTGGCCTACTATGCAGCTGTCTCGTTATCCGAAGCGGAAACGGAAGAACTGACAGAGGAAGAGCGCATCAGCCGCCGGAATGCCTTTTTAAAGGAGCAGTTCAGATCATAAGTCCTTCAAAAGAAAGGAGCAATGACTGAATGAAATTACCAAACGGCTACGGAAGTGTAGTGAAATTATCCGGAAAACGGAGAAAACCATATATGGTCCGCAAGACAACAGGATATCGGATCGATCCCGTAAAAGAAAAGAAGATTGCAGAATATATTATCATCGGCTATGCCCGGACGAAATCCGAAGGGCTGGAGATGCTGGCTGATTATAATCATAATCCTTATGATACGAAAGCCGCGAAAATGACTTTTTCCGAGGTGTACGAGGAATGGTCGAAGAAGAAATATCCGACCGTATCTGAAAGCAATGTAAAAGGATACACAGCCTCCTACAAGGCCTGTACCCTCCTTTACCACCGGGTTTTCAAAGACCTGAAACTGGCAGATCTTCAGCAGGTGATCGATACCTGCGGCAAAAATTATCCGACACTGAAGAAAGTAAAGATCCTGTTTAACCAGCTGTACGGATTTGCCCTGAAGAATGATATCTGCAACAAAGATTATTCCACCTACGTGGATATCGCACAGTACAAAGACCGGAACCCGAACAAACACAGCAGGAACAAATTTCCCAGGGAAGAGATCGACAGGATCTGGACCATGCAGGATGATAAATATTACCAGATTGTCCTCATGCTGCTCTATAACGGCACCCGGATTTCCGAATTCCTGTCCCTGAAAAAAGTAAATGTGCACCTGGATGAACAGTATTTTGATGTGATCGACAGCAAAACAGAAAACGGTATCCGGAAAGTGCCCATTGCCGACAAGCTGCTCCCGTTCTACCGGAACTGGTACAACTCCTGCCCGGAATGTGAATATCTTCTCCATACAGAAGACGGAAAACCGTTCAAGTACCGCAACTACTTCGACAGTTACTGGACACCCCTGATGGAGCAGATCGGTATCCAGCGGACACCGCACTGCACCCGCCACACCTGTATCTCCATGCTGTCCGAAGCCGGTGTGCAGGAAACGGTCATCAAGAAAATTGTGGGGCATTCCGGAGCCATGACACTGACTGAAAAGGTCTACACCCATCTGGATGTACGGATCCTGATTGACGCCATAAACAGGACTCTTGAGTAAAGATATTTTTGTTGCAAACGTGTTACAAACGCGCTGCTAATCCGGTGATTTTCACCCGGTTTTCCCCCGTTCCACCGCGTTTCCAGGGCGAAAAGAAAAACCCCGGAAACGTGATGTTTCCAGGGTTTGCCTGCAATTTCAATAACTCTTCGGTTATCTCTTGGGTAATCCCGATTAACGCTTGCTTAACGTTTGGAGAACTGTGGTGCTCTACGAGCTGCTTTGAGACCGTATTTCTTACGTTCTTTCATACGTGGATCACGTGTAAGGAATCCGTTTGCTTTTAATACTGGTCTGTATTCAGCGTCTGCCTCAAGTAATGCTCTTGAGATACCATGACGGATTGCACCAGCCTGTCCTGTATATCCGCCTCCGTGTACGTTTACTAAAACGTCAAATTTATCTGCTGTTTCTGTAGCAACGAGCGGCTGACGAACTACTACTTTTAATGTTTCAAGTCCGAAATACTCGTCGATATCTCTTTTATTGATTGTGATTTTACCTGTTCCCGGTACTAAATATACTCTTGCGATGGATTTTTTTCTTCTTCCTGTTCCATAGAATTTTGCACTAGCCACTGTAATTTCCTCCTCTCAACCTTTCCTTAAAATGTCAGCACTTCTGGTTTCTGAGCTGCATGAGCATGTTCTGGTCCAGCGTACACGTGAAGTTTCTTGATCATTGCTCTTCCTAAAGGTCCCTTCGGAAGCATTCCCTTAACAGCAAGCTCAATTACCTTTTCCGGTTTCTTTGCCATCATTTCTTTCAGAGTAGTCTCTTTCATTCCGCCAACATATTCGGAGTGGTTGTAGTAGATCTTCTGATCCATCTTCTTACCTGTTACTTTAACTTTGTCAGCGTTGATTACGATAACGTAATCTCCTGTATCTACGTGCGGTGTATAAACCGGTTTGTTTTTTCCTCTTAAAACATTTGCAATTCCAGAGCAAAGACGACCTAATGTCTGTCCTTCTGCATCAACTACATACCATTTTCTTTCAATCTTATCTGGATTAGCCATATAAGTCTTCATTGGTTGACCTCCTGTTTACAATCTCTATTTTCTTCTATAAACTCATGTATCTATTGGGAAATCAGTCCGCTCCGGGGCTTTGGTGCAAACTGTTTTCTTCTCACGCCATACTGCTTTATTATATTATGCTGCCTCTTCTGTGTCAACCTTTTTTTCACTTTTTTTCTTGATTTTTCGGCAGTTTCAGGTCCCGTTTTCTTTTCTGCGCAGGGACCCGTTGAATCTTATTTTTTGTCGTGCTAAACTGATACTATTCTTTTTCAAATAGAATAGCACAAACTAACAGAAATGAGGAGGCTTTTTATGTGGGCTTATCATAGTATTTTTTATCAGATCTATCCAATCGGGTTCTGCGGTGCACCGGTGCACAACGATGGCCAGACCGTTCCCCGTATCCGCAAACTGCTCGACTGGACAGATTATCTTTCGGATCTTGGAGTGGACTCTATTCTTCTGAATCCGATTTTTGAGTCCGATAATCATGGATATGATACAAGAGATTTCCGTAAACTTGACTGCCGGCTTGGCACCAACGATGATTTTGTCGAAGTCTGCCAGGCGCTCCACAGCCACGGAATCCGTGTGGTACTGGACGGAGTATTCAACCATGTCGGCCGCGGTTTCTGGGCATTTCGCGATGTTCAGGAAAAGAAATGGGATTCTCCTTATAAAGACTGGTTCTATATTAATTTTGACGGGGACAGCGGATATCATGACGGCTTCTGGTACGAAGGCTGGGAAGGGCACTACGAACTGGTCAAACTGAATCTTCAAAATCCTGCCGTTGTGGACTATCTTCTGGACTGCATCAAATACTGGATTGACACCTTCGACATCGATGGGCTGCGCCTGGACGTGGCTTACAGCCTGGATCACAATTTTATGCGGCGGCTCCGGAGCTTTGTTTCCGGCATCAAACCGGATTTTGCCTTGATCGGCGAAGTTTTATTCGGAGACTACAATCAGATCGTCAACGATGACATGCTGCACAGCTGCACCAATTATGAATGTTACAAAGGACTTTTTTCCAGTTTCAATGATATGAATCTGTTTGAGATTGCCCATTCTCTGAATCGGCAGTTCGGCCCGGAACAATGGTGTATTTACCGAGGCAAGCATCTCATGACCTTTGTGGACAACCACGATGTCACGCGAATTGCCAGCATTTTGAAACAGAAAGAACATCTGTATCCGGTCTACGGCACGCTGATGACTATGCCGGGAATTCCATGTATCTATTATGGAAGTGAGTGGGGCGAGGAAGGCGTGAAAGCGCCGGACAATGATTACGCACTCCGTCCTTGCTTTGACGCTCCAAAACCAAACGAACTGACTTCCTATATTAAAAAGCTGATTTCGTTCCGCCAGAAAAGCGATGCACTCTGCAACGGTTCCTATCGAAATGTAATGATTACCAACCGCCAGCTTATTTTCGAGCGCAGGACTGACCGGGAACAGATTTTTGTTGCCATCAATGCTGAAGGAACCGAATTTACAGCAAATCACGGCGAACTGCAGGGCGAGGTCCGCGATCTTGCAGCAGACACACGCTTTACAATGAACGGACAGCTGACCATGAAGCCATACAGCGTACAGATTCTCGTATTTGATCCGGATTCCCACCCGGAATACGATACAGTAACTCAGAAAGAAGCGGAACAAAAAGGGGAAGAAAGAAACATCGAATGTAAAACCGCTGAATCTTATGCTTCTTCCGATTGCACAGCGCAAAACACAACGCTGTCCCTTGCCGACCTTACCGTCGTCCTCGGATCCGCATCCCCAAGACGCACCGAGCTTCTGACCCAGGCCGGAATCCCGCATGTGGTCTGTCCTTCCTCCTGCGAAGAGCACATCACCAGCTCCCGCCCGGAAGACGTTGTGCAGGAACTTGCAGAACAAAAAGCCCAGAACGTCTACACAGACCGGCTTGCCTCCCATCCAGGAGAACCATTTCTTGTGATCGGCTCCGATACGGTCGTATCAAACAACGGAAAGATTCTCGGAAAACCATCCGGCGAAGAAGAAGCACGACACATGATCCAGTCTCTGCAGGATCATACCCATCAAGTCTACACCGGCGTCAGCCTTATCTTCCATGACGGTGCAGACACAAAGACAAATACCTTCTTTGAAAAAAGCGATGTGGACGTCTATCCAATGACAAACACTGAAATTGCTTCCTATCTCGCCACCGGCGAACCATACGATAAAGCCGGCGCATACGGAATCCAGGGCGCATTCGCCATCTACGTCCGCGGCATACACGGAGACTACAACACCATCGTCGGCCTCCCGATCGCACGGATCTATCAAGAACTCAAAAAATGGATACGGTTTTAAATTTTGACTATTATCGGGGACGTGTTCCGGTGCACCGGAACACGTCCCCGATGAACGTAAAACCTCCGCCAGCCCAGTAATTCCAAGGGCTGGCGGAGGTTTGTTGATTTTTTCACAGGTACACGACGTGGGCTATTTTTTGTACCAGATCATGCTTTCGTACGGGCGTAGTGTCCATTTTCCTGTTTCCGGCATGGCTGCATCTTTGTAGTTTCCGAGGATGCACTGGTATCCTGTGAGATCCATATCTGTCTTCCATTCGGTTTCTTTTCCGTAGAAGTTATTAACGACGATCATATTTTCGTTCTGATAGTGTCGTTTATAGGCGAATACTGACGGATGTTCCTGGGCGAGTGGTGTAATGTCGCCATAAGCTACTACGTCCAGTTCTTTCCGAATCCGGATCAGTTTCTGGTAGTAGTGGAAGATGGAGTCTTCATCTTCCAGCTGCTGTTTTGCATTAATTTCTGTGTAATTTGGTGTGACGCCGATCCATGGTTCTGTGGTTCCGTCAGTAAATCCGGCGTTTGGTGTATCATCCCACTGCATCGGTGTGCGTCCGTTATCCCTGGAATGAACCTGTATGATGCGGAATGCATCGGATGCCGAAAGGCCTTTATCCTGCAGGATGCGGTAGTGGTTGATGCTTTCTACGTCCCGGTATTGGGTGATATCGGTGAATTTGGCGTTGGTCATTCCGATTTCTTCTCCCTGGTACACGTATGGGGTTCCGCGGAGCATATGGATGATGGTTCCGAGCATTTTGGCGGATTCTTTCCAGTACCGGCCTTCGTCTCCGAAGCGGGATACGACTCTTGGCTGATCGTGATTACACCAGAAGACCGCATTCCATGCGTTATGCTGTTCCATTCCGGTCTGCCAGTCGAAGAGGATCTGTTTTAACTTTCCGAAATCGGCCGGTACGAGAACCCATTTTTCATTTCCCATAAAATCAACTTTTAGATGGTGGAAGCTGAATACCATGGAGAGTTCTCCGGTATCGGCCCCTGCGTACCGGAAGCAGTTTTCCATGGAAGTGCTGGACATTTCCCCAACAGTGATGATCTCCGTATCGGTTCCGAAAGTCATGTCATGGAGTTCTTTCAGGTATTTATGGATGTTTGGTCCATCTGTGTAAAATCTTCTTCCGTCTCCTTCGTAATCATCCTCAAAACGGTCTTTGCTGATCAGATTGACCACGTCAAAGCGGAATCCTTTGACTCCTTTTCTCATCCAGAAGAGGACTACCTTCTGGACTTCTTTTCGTACATTTTCGTTGTCCCAGTTGAGATCAGGCTGTGTTACATCGAACAGATGCAGGTAGTATTCATCAAACTTTTCTACATATTCCCATGCGCTTCCGCCGAATTTACTTTCCCAGTTGGTCGGTGGTTCCCCGTTTTCTTTCCCTTTTTTGAAGAAGAAGAAGTCTTTGTAATACGGATCTCCCTCCATTGCTTTTTGGAACCATTCATGGCGGCTGGATACGTGGTTGAATACCATATCAAACATCAGACGGATCCCTCGCTTGTCCGCTTTGCGGATCAGTTCTTCTACATCTTCCATCGTGCCGTAACGTGGATCGATATTGTAGTAATCTTCCACATCGTATCCATTATCGTTCTGCGGTGATACGAAGAACGGTGTCATCCAGATGTAATCGACTCCAAGTTCCTGAATGTAGTCCAGCTTCCGGATGACTCCTCTCAAATCCCCGAGGCCGTCTCCGTTGCTGTCATAAAATGATTTCGGATAAATCTGATATACCGTACTTTTCCTGAAATCTGTCGTTTTCATCATACTTTCCCTTCCTTTTTATTCAAACGAGATCACTGTTGTCTTTCCTGCCTCTGCCGTCTGTCCCGGCTTCATCTGAATATTCTTTGCACTTCCTTCTCCTGTCACAATCAGCATGGTGGTTGTTGGATGTCCTGCCGCCTTGATCTTCTCCGGATCAAACTGGATCAGCGGTGTGCCGCATTTGACATGATCTCCCTGAGCTACAAGAAGTTTGAATCCGTCTCCTCCCATGTCTACCGTATCGATGCCTACATGGATCAGAATCTCCATACCATTTGCAAGTGTCAGGCCGCATGCGTGTCCGGTCTCGGCCATTACGATGCTGACTTCCGCATCTGCCGGAGCTACCACTGTCGTGTCGGTCGGTTCAATAGCAACACCGTCTCCCATGATTTTCTGTGAAAACACATTGTCATCTACTTCTTCAATCGGAATCACGTTTCCGCTTAAAATTGCTTTGATTTCTGTAACCGGTTCTGACGGTGTTTCTTCTTTTGCTTCTGTTTCCAGAACCGCTTCTGCTTCCGGGGCTTCTGCCAAAACTTTTTCCCGAGCTTCTTTTTCCACGAGACCTCTGTCTTCTGCTGAAAGTTTCTTCATTCCTACGAAGAATGTCAGCAGGAACGGTACTACGATTGCTTCTGCCATGGCAAGCAGGAAAATCAGATAGAATTCCGGCTTGATGGAGATAATGCCCGGAAGTCCGCCGACACCGATACTCAGCGCCTGAACTCCGCATCCTACGGAGATCATAGCCGCAATTGCGGAACCGATCATACCGCAGATCAGCGGGAATCCGTATTTTAAGTTGACACCGAAGAGGGCCGGTTCTGTAACTCCGAGATAACAGGAGATACATGCCGGAACATTGACCTGCTGTGCCCTTTCATTTTTCTTCTGAATAATGGACATGGCCAGTACACTGGATCCCTGGGCGATGTTGGAAAGTGCGATCATCGGCCAGAGAATCGTGCCGTCATACGTGTTGACAAGCTGTGTATCGATAGCGTTTGTCATGTGGTGAAGTCCCGTCATGACAATCGGTGCGTACAGCAGTCCGAACAGCCCTGCAAACAGCCATCCGAAATTGGACATCAGGCCGCCGTAAACGACATCTGCGATGGCATTCCCGATTGTCCAGCCGATCGGTCCTACTACAGTGTGGGCAATAATTACTGCCGGAACGAGAGAACAGAACGGTACAACAATCATACTGATGACTTCCGGACAATGTTTCTTAAAAAACTTTTCCAGATAAACAAGTACAAAGCCTGCCATCATGGCCGCAATGACCTGTCCCTGGTAACCAATCATCTCTACCTTTGCGAATCCGAAATCCCATACCGGAATCTCACTTGCCGGAGTGTCCGCTACGCTGAATCCATTTAACAGCTGGGAAGATACCAGAGTAAGTCCAAGGATAATACCAAGGATCTGTGTCGTACCCATCTTCTTTGTGATGGACCACACAATACCAACCGGCAGCAGATGGAAAACGGCTTCGCCGATCAGCCACAGAAAGTTGTAAGTTCCTTCCCAGAACTGATACATATCCGCAAGACTCTTTGTTCCATTTTCAAAAAAATTGATCTCTCCGATAATATTCCGGAATCCGAGAATCAAACCTCCGCAGATCAGGGCCGGGATCAGCGGGGCAAAGATCTCGCCAAGCGCTCCCATAATCTTCTGCACCACATTCTGATTTGTCTTGGCCGCCGCTTTTGCCGCTTCCTTGCTGACTCCTTCGATGCCTGCGTAGGAAGTGAACTCGTTGTAAAATACGGACACATCATTTCCTATAATTACCTGATACTGCCCTGCCTGTGTGAATGTTCCTTTTACTGCCGGAATCTCTTCAATGGCCTTCTCATCCGCTTTCTTCGGATCCACGAGTACGAAACGCATTCTCGTCATACAATGGGAAACAGCCTGGATGTTTTCTTTGCCGCCGATCAGCTTTAAGAGCTGCTTCACGTCATTTTCGTATTTCGCCATGGTTCTCTCTCCTTTTCTTTTTATTACGAACTTGTTTGAACAACTTGAATGTAGCATACTTGTTTAAACATGTCAATCGTTTTTTTATAACTCTCTCTTGATTTCTGCATCTCTTCTCTTTATACTGTAACTAAGATGTTTAAACAAGAAAGGAAGTGCTCCATTTGCCAAAAGCGAAATACGATATGATTTACCATGACCTGAAACAGAAAATTGAAGACGAGACCTATCCTTATCAGGAGCTTCTCCCTTCTGAGCACATTCTTGTCAAAACATACGGCTGTTCCCGCAACACTGTCCGCCGTGCCCTGGCCGAACTGACTTCTGACGGATATGTTCAACCCATGCACGGGAAAGGTGTCCGCAACATTTTTCAGCCTGTGGAACAGGCTGCCTTTACAGTGGGCGGGATTGAATCCTTTCAGGAATCCGCTCTCCGGAACAACAAAGTTCCTTTCACACGGATTCTTCAGTTTTCCGAGCTTTCCGCCGATAAAAAAATCGCCAAAAAAACAGGATTTGCTTTCGGGACACCGCTTTACTACATACAGAGGCTGCGTTATCTGGATGGAATTCCTCTGATCCTTGACCACAATTATTTCAATGCCGAACAAATAAAAGGTCTGACCCCGGAGATTGCCCGTCATTCCGTCTATGCTTATCTGGAAAATGAACTTGGAATGACCATCGCAACAAGCAAGCGTACCATGACTGTGGAACATATGACTCAGGTGGATGAAACCTATCTGGATCTGAAAGACTATAACTGTCTTGCCGTTATTACCAATCAGACCTATGATGACAACGGTATTCAGTTTGAATACACGCAGTCGCGGCACCGCCCGGATTATTTCCAGTTCCAGGATGTTGCGGCAAGAAAGAAAAAATAAAGCCATCCGGATTTCCTTGTTTCCGGATGGCTTTGTCCTCTGGCTTTGCTTTTGATACATTTCTTACTTTTATTCAGTTATTCACATGATGATGCGGAGCATAGGAATCTATCGTCAGACCCTTGAACGCATATCCAAGTTTACGGTAATGTTCAATAATTTTCGGGAGCGCTTTTACTGTCGTATCCTTTGCATCAGTATCATGCATCAGGATATTGATATGCTTTGCGCAGGATGATGTTGCTTCCGCGACAAGCTTTTCTTCCGGGACATTATTTCCGCTGGCATCCGTAGAATCACAGTTCCAGTCAAAATACTGATATCCTTTTTCCTGAACCGCTTTTGTCAGTCTCGTCATCAGCCCCGGTACATACTTTTTACTGATGGTATTACTTGAACCTCCCGGGAACCGGATCAGGCAGGACTTCTCTCCGGTGACATTTTCCACCATATCGGATATTTCCTGAAGATCTTTAAAATAATTTTCTTCCGATGCGTAGACTGAAGCATAGTCATGCGTATATGTATGAAGACCGATGGAATGTCCCTTCTCATAAGCAAGACGGATCAGATCATTCTTTTTCTGATTATTTCCGGTAACAAAGAAAGTTCCTTTTACTTTATACTGTTCAAGAATATCAAGAATTTTCTTCGTATTATCCGATGGTCCGTCATCAAATGTAAGATAAACGATCTTCTCATCCCACTCCGGATTTGCTTCCACCGTAATATTCTGCACGATTTCCTCCTGATTTCCGGAACGGTCTTTTGCAGTATAAACCGCCTGATAAGATCCAGGCACGGCAAGATCTACATTTTCAGAATGAATCTCCAGGGATGGTGACGGATCCATATCATCTGTCACAGTTACCCCCTGAGAGAAATCCAGTACCTTTCCCTGCTTCACCGTCAAATCCTGTACTCCCTGTATTTCCGGCTTTTGCGTATCTTTTTTTCTTGTCAGCACCGCGTCTTTGACCGTCTGATTGCCGCTCGCATCTTCTGCCAGGATCTCCACCGTGTAATTTCCTTCTTCATTCCAGCTTCCTTCCTCCGCAAAACGGACCGTTACATCAGAAAGGTCTTCCGTCTTTTCCACAAACATCTCCGGTTTGATTTCTTCTGTCATGTCAGTGGTATAATCCTTTACTTCCAGATCCGGCGGAGTCGTATCTCTCACCTTTACTACCGCTTTTTCACTGTGGTTTCGCCAGGTATAAACAATCGGATAATCTCCTTCTTTCGATATATCAACACTGGATTTTACAGAAACCTCCTCCGGTTTTCCAAACCATACCTTTTTTATCTGGTCCATCGGATCAAATGCCTCTCCCATCTCATGTTCGATCACACCGCCTTTCAGCTTCAGTGGATGTGTGAAGGTATATAAAAATCCTCCTGCGCCGGCTAACACAAGCAGTATCAGAACCGTCAGGCCTATTCTTATAAATAACTGCCGTTTTCTTTCTTCTTTTACGTTGCTTCTCTTTCTGTGTTCTTTCATAACTTTTCTCATGCTTTTTGTATCCTTATCTTATGTTGTCGCTTTTTGTAGTCATCAGAATAGCACCCCCTCCCACCATAGTCAATGAATCATTTTTTAAGATTTCTTAAAATTTATTTATTATATTCATATTTGTATTTAATTTAATAAACTTTCTCTCTATATTACTTGTTTGTTACATAATTATTAATATTTATCTTCAATTTAAGAACATAAAAGGCTGTATCTGCCTGACAGACACAGCCTTTCTGCTCCTCATGATTCTAATGCCTTTATCCTTTGATATGGAATGCGTCAAATCCCGGATATACCGCATAACGGGACGGATCCTTGTCACGAAGTGCCAGAGCTTCAAATTCACCAGTGGAAGCCCCGCCTTGGTCACTGTATGAAATTCTTCGTTTACTTATCTTTTTCTGTCCTATACAAAAAAAGAACCAGAGGAACTACTCCTCTGATTCTTCAATCTTTTCCAGTATTCGTTTTTTATAGGAAAGAAACTCTTCTGTCAGCTGAAAATCGTTTCTTCTTGGTTTTGGTTCTTCAATGCGGATCTCATCGATGATATGTCCCGGTTTCCCGCCGAGGATATAAATCCGGTCCGACAGAAGCACCGCCTCATCAATATCATGGGTGATAAATACGGTAGACAGATGAATCTGCTCCATCACATCCAGATACCACCGGTGCATGGACCGTTTTGTCAGCGTATCCAGCGCGGAAAACGGTTCATCCAAAAGAGCCAGTCTGTCTGAAAACAGATAAGTCCGAAGAAGCGCCGCCCGCTGCCTCATTCCTCCGGAAAGCTGTGCTGGATATTTTTTCTCAGTCCCGGCAAGTCCGAATTCTTCAAAATACGGGGCCGCTTTCTTTCTTGCTTCTTTCTTCTTCATGCCGCCAATCACAAGGGGAAGGGCAACATTATCCTCCACCGTGCGGTACGGCAGAAGCAGATCTTTCTGAAGCATGTAGCTGACATTGCCCGGCTTTCCCGTGATCTCCTCCCCGTCCAGAAACACCTGTCCCCGGTCCGGCTTCAGCAGTCCGGAAATCACATTAAACAGCGTCGTTTTTCCGCCTCCGCTGACACCAAGAAGGCTCACCAGCTCCCTGTCATGGATCTCGATGGAGATATCCTCAATAATTGTCCTTCCATCAAAGGATTTTGTCACACCTGACACTACTAAATCTGCCATCTTTCCTCCTTGCTACTCCGGAAGATATTCGTTGGAAAATCCGGTATTTTCCGGAATTTCGTTCTCGGTAAGTCCATTCTCATTCAGCCAGTTGTAAAACAGATTCCAGCGGTCCGGATCGATATAGCCCCATCTGTCCGCATCTGCGATATACTGATCTTTCAGATATTCCTGGCTTGCCTTTACAAACTCCTGATCAAGTTCCGGTGCTGCCTCGCACAGAATCTCCGCCGCTCCATCCGGATCTTCGATCGCATCTTCATATCCTTTCTTCACCGCACTCAGGAATTTCTTCGCGGTCTCCGGCTCTTTTTCCAGAAACTCGTTATTTCCAATAATTACCGGCGTATAATAGTCAAATGCCGGGTTGATATCCTTAAAAGCGAAATAATCGGTTTCCAGTCCTGCAACTTCCGTTGCCACACCTGCCCAGGCATAGAAAATCCAGATGGCATCCACGGATTTGGATTCCAGAGCGGACACTTCGTCCGTCACGGTACTTGGAATCAGCTCAACTTTACTGAAATCACCGCCGTCTGCCTCCACAACATTTTCCATCATTGCTTTCTCGATCGGAGCGTCCCAGGTGGCATATTTCTTTCCCTCCAGGCCTTTCGGAGTATCCATCCCTTCGCCCTTTCTGGAAATAATGCCTGATGTATTGTGCTGGACAACCGCTGCCACCGCTGTCGTCGGAAGTGCATCTTCCCCTACAACACCCGGCGCCATCGTATCCTGGAAGGAAATCCCGAACTGAGCCTTTCCCGAAGCAACCAGCGCATCCGCGCCATCCTCCGGCGGCTGTACAATTTCCACTTCCAGACCTTCATCCTCAAAATATCCTTTTTCCTGCGCCACATAAAGGCCGGTATGGTTGGTATTCGGCGTCCAGTCGAGCACGAACGTAATCTTTTCTTTCTCATTTTCCCCCTGCGAGGTTTCACCAGAACCACAGGCAGCCAGGGAGAGCGCCATACATCCTGCGGTTAATACTGCAACAATTTTCTTTTTCATCTAATGTTTCTCCTCCGTCTGTTCCCAGGCCATGCACTTTTTCTGCAGCAAATCTACCAGCTTCATCAAAACAAGGCTGATTACCGAGATCAGCAGGATAACCGCAAACATTTTATCAAATGCAAATGCCTTTTTTACCCTTGTCATATACACGCCAAGACCGTTAAATCCTCCGAGCCACTCGGAAATCACTGCTCCTACCACTGAATAGGACGCCGAAATCCTTAGGCTTGAAAAAAACTGGCCCATGGCTCCCGGAAGCTTGATATACCGGAAAATCTGAACTCTTCCCGCTCCCATGGAACGCAGAAGATTGATCATGTCCCGGTCCGCCGACCGGAATCCGTTCAGAAGTCCCACCGTCACCGGGAAAAAGGTCACAATGACAATCAGAATCACCTTTGGAAGCATCTCATATCCAAACCACAGCACAAGAAGCGGGGCAATAGCTACCGTTGGAATCGTCTGGGTAACGACAATCAGCGGGTAGAGAGCCTGATACAGCCGGTCAAACCGGTCCATGATGACTGCCATCACAAAGCCCAGAACCACCCCGCAGAACAGACCGAGAAATGCCTCTGCAAGCGTCACTTTCGCATGTTCCATCAAAAGTGGAAAGTCAGTGATTAAAGCCTGTACCACCTCCACCGGCGACGGCAGCATATATCCCGGCACCAGGCCGGTCGAAGCTGCCACCTGCCATATGCCGATGATGACCACAAGGGCCGCAGCGGACCAGAGCCTACTCGTGATGCTTTGAAACTTTCTTTTCAATGGACAGAACGTCTCCTTCCGGTCTGTAGCTGACTTTGATATACGCTGCTACATGCGGCGCACCTGCACGCACAGCAATGTGCTGACATTCTTTTACAATGTCCATCAGCTCATCATAATCACCCTCGATTGTTGTCTCGAAAGGTCCCACGTAACAGTTCAGGCCTGTACTTTTAATATAGGCAATTACCTCGTCTACAATACGGATCAGTTCCTCATCGTTTGCCGCGTCCGGTAAGGACTGGATTGCTACACTTGCATTCATTTTCTCTTTCCTCCTGTAAATTTATCATAATAAAACAAAGTGGGTAAATCACAAAAAAACTCTGCCGGAACGCCTCCGGCAGAGATATCTTATCGTCCATGGGTACGAGACTGGTCTTTTCGTCCATGCAGTACTCCACTTCTGCAATATGCTCCCTACGCCGGTATGATCCGGATCAGGTATGAGGGTAAAAGACGCATGCCGGTCCTACTCTCAGCCGGACTGTCTCCGGCTCCCCTTTGTCCTGTATTAGTCTACGACACCTTTCTGCCTGTTGTCAAGAATTTCCTTTTTTGGGGACGTGTTCCGATGCATCGGAACACGTCCCCAATGATATGATTAATAAACACTTTTTATTCTTTTATATAAATCTTTTCTATTGATCCGATGTACATGGTATGGTAATCGCGGTCGGAGTACCATTTGGTGTCATTTTCTTTGACATCGAATCCTTCCGGACTCATGAATTGATGGTACTGTTTTTTGCAGAGGATGATGAGTTTTGCCTCTTCGAATGCTGCGGTTCCTTCTACGTTCACTGGTGTGAGTCCGGCTTCTTTGATTTTGTCCCGGTCTCTTCCGGATACGGTTCCGCATAAATTCAGGGCTTTCCGGTATGTTTCATCAAAAAATGTGATGGTGAAGTATTCTCCCTGATCGACAAATTCTTTTGTGTACCGGGTCTGGCGGATGTAGGCTGTAACTGATGGTTTTCCCCAGATTACACCCATGCCTCCCCAGCTTGCTGTCATTGTATTGCAGTGTGTTTCATCTCCTGCTGTAATCAGCATCCATTCTTTTCCGATGGCGGTAAATGGATTCACATTCAGTTCTTCCGGTTTGATTTCTTTCCATCCCATGGCAGTGTTCCCCTTTCTTTTCTTTCAATATTTCTATGATACGCTATCATACCATTTCTTCTTTTCGTCCGTCTACAGTCTCCTGCTCATCCAGGAAATGTTTCTTTCTCAGTTCTTCTTCGATGGCATCGAGGATTTCTTCGCTTTCGGCGCTGATGGTGTGAAAATGACTTCCGCTTGTAATGTTTTTCAGCGGACTGGACTGCCCGGCTTTGATGTCTTCTACAAAATCCATCACCTGTTTTCTTGTCCGGATGCCAAGTTCGGCCCGCAGGGTTCCGTACACGTTATGGCTGATAAATACATCTTCCGCAGTCCCGCCGAAATCCACAATCGTATTCAGTTCTTCCATGATCTCATCGTCTGTATGTTTCACCCGGATGACTCTGCTGTCTCTGTGGCTTCCCTGGCAGATGTATCCCCGGCAGGTGGAAACGATCTCATTTCCGGCAGCCCGAAGTACCGCGATATCCTGCACAATCACCTGACGGCTTACTTCAAAGTTTCTGGCAAGCTGAGTTCCGGATACCGGGCTTTCACTTCCCTGAATCTCTTTTAAAATCTTCTGTCTGCGAACTTCTCCGTCCATGGCTTTTCATCCTTTCTCATCATCCTTCGCCTAGTCAACCGGATGCAGGTTTTTCAGCGAAATGTCCAGAATCGGAGCGGAATGGGTCAATGCTCCGCTGGAAATATAGTCTACACCTGCTGCCGCAAGCTGTGCAGCATTTTCTTTTGTCACGTTACCGGAACATTCTGTGCTTGCTCTGCCGTCAATATAATCAACTGCCTCTTTCATCATTTCCAGAGACATGTTGTCAAGCATGATAATATCAGCACCCGCTTCCACCGCTTCTTTTACCATCTCCAGAGTTTCCGTCTCCACCTCGATCTTCCGTACAAACGGTGCGTACTCCCTGGCCAGTTCCACTGCCTTTTTAACGCTGCCTGCCGCCCCGATATGATTATCTTTTAACAGTACGCCGTCGGAAAGATTGTACCGGTGATTATAGCCGCCTCCTGTGCGGACGGCGTATTTTTCAAAAATCCGCATGTTCGGCGTTGTCTTTCTTGTGTCAAGCAGTTTGGTCTTCGTTCCTTCCAGAAGTTTTGCCACACTTCTTGTATAGGTCGCGATTCCGCTCATTCTCTGAAGATAGTTTAAGGCCGTGCGCTCCCCGGAGAGCAGTACACGAATGTCTCCTGTCACAACTCCCATCTTCTGACCTTTTTTGACTTCATCTCCATCTTTTACAAACAGGGTGACCGTCGTAGATGGATCCAGCAGAGTAAATACTCTTTCAAACACCCAGAGCCCTGCAATGATACCGTCTTCTTTGCAGATCAGTTCTACTTCTCCTTCACGCCGTTCTCTCATCACCGCATTGGTAGTGATGTCCTCGCTTGTAATATCTTCCTCCAGTGCCTGCATGATCAGTTTATCTGCCACCAGTTTCATCGTAATCTCATTCATCTTGCTTTCCTTACCCTTTCTATCTCATCCAGCACTTCCTCCCGGTATATCTGTGGAAGTCTGTCTTTTTCCTTTTGAATCTGCGCCTCTGCCGCTTCTGCAAGTCCTGCCGTCTCTTCCCGGCTTGCATCGTTCTCCTCCCAGGTCTCCGTCAGATGTCTGGCTGCTCTCGCCCCGAACACCAGGCTTTCCAGAAGGGAATTGCTGGCAAGACGGTTTGCTCCGTGCACACCGTTACAGCTTGTCTCCCCTACTGCGTACAGATGCTCCATTGATGTCTTACTGTGTTTGTCGACATGAATTCCTCCCATGAAATAGTGTTGTGCCGGGACAACCGGAATCCAGTCTTTTGTCACATCGTATCCTTCTTCCAGACAGCGCTCATATATATGCGGGAAATGGCTTTTGATGACTTCTTCTCCCAGAACGGTCATATCCAGCCATACATACGGCGTCTGGTCTTTTTCCATCTGCTTTCTGATTTCCGCCGTAAGCAGATCCCTTGGAAGCACCTCATTTGCAAACCGTTTTCCATCCGCACCATAGAGCTTTGCTCCCTCTCCCCGCACGGATTCGGAAATCAAAAACCGCCGTCCCGGCTTTTTGGAATAAAGCGTCGTCGGATGAATCTGGATATAGTCAATGTGCTCCAGTTCGATATGATGACGCAGGGCAAGCGCCAGCGCGTCCCCGGTCAAATGCGGATAATTGGTCGAATGCTTATAAAGCCCTCCGATTCCGCCTGTTGCCAGAATCGTATACTCCGCCTCCAGGAAACAGTCTTCCCCGTCTTCCTTCGAAGCCACGACACCATAACACCGATTGTCCTTTTCCACCAGATCCAGCATCGTCACATGTTCCAGAATAGTCACATTACTTCTTGTCCGGACTGCTTTCAGAAGTTTGCTCGTAATCTCCTCCCCGGTAATATCCTCGTGAAACAGAATTCTCGGTTTGGAGTGGCATCCTTCCCTTGTATAATCGAATTCTCCGTCTTTTTTCGCAAAATCCACGCCGTAATCAACCAGTTCCCGGATCACGTCTCTGGAAGACCGGATCATAATATCCACGGATTCTACCCGGTTCTCATAATGCCCTGCTTTCAGTGTATCTTCCATGAAACTGTCGTAGTCCGTATCGTCTCTTAACACACAGATTCCGCCCTGTGCAAGAAAGGAATCGCTGTGCTCCACCTCATCCTTCGTGATCATCAGGACCTGTCTGTCTTCCGGCACATGGAGGGCAGCAAACAGTCCGCTCGCTCCGGTTCCTACGATCAAAATATCTGTCTGTATCGTTTTCATTTTACACACCCCTCTGTTATTTCGCAAGCTTCAGCATCTGCTCCATGGCATGTTTTGCCTTTTCACTGACTTCGGCATCCACCTGCACCTCATTACTCTCGTCCCGCAGACAATCCCTGATCTTCTCCAACGTCACTTTCTTCATATCATGGCAGCACTGCTCCTTCTGAATCGGGTAAAACTTCTTGTCCGGATTCTGTTTCTTCAGTTCGTACATCACTCCGGTCTCCGTTCCAATCAGAAATTCTCCGGCATCGCTTTCTGCCGCCGCCTTGATAATGCCGGAGGTACTTCCTGCATAATCTGCAAGATCCACCACTTCTTTCGGACATTCCGGATGAACAAACACCAGGGCATCCGGATGTGCTTCTTTGGCGCTTAACACTTCTTCGGCAGTCATCTGATGATGTACCGGACAGTACCCGTCTCCGAGAATAATCTCCTTTTCCGGTACCTGAGCTGCCACAAAACTTCCCAGATGCTGGTCCGGTATAAAATAAATCCTCTGGTTTGGCAGTGCCTTTACCACCTTCACCGCATTCGCCGATGTCACGCAGACATCGGAATACCGCTTAAGCTCCGCAGTCGAATTAATGTAACATACCACCGCCAGTTCCGGATCACTCTCCTTCATCGCTTTGATTTTTTCCACATCGGCCATATGCGCCATGGCACAGTCTGCCGTCGGATCCGGAAGCAGCACTTTTTTCTCCGGATTTAAAATCTTGGCACTTTCTCCCATAAAAGAAACTCCTGCAAAAACAAGAATCTTTGCATCCGTCTCCTTTGCCACCTTGCTCAGATAAAACGAATCCCCGGTATAATCTGCAATCTCCTGTACCTCATCCGGTACATAATAGTGTGCCAGTATCACGGCCTGTTTCTCTTTTTTCAGTATCTCAATCTCTTCTCTCAAAGAACTCATTGCGGTTTCCTCCCGTATCTTTACTCATTTACACCGCATTATACACCTGATTTTTACAGGTGACAAGACACCTGTTTCAGAATTGTAAATTCTGCTGGCAGAACAAAGAAAAATAAGGACGATTTCAATCGAAATGACAATACAGGAAAGAGAATCTGTGGTACAATAAATTTTCAGGAAATGCGAAAACCTTACGGACAGAAAGTACAATATCTGCGAAGTAAAAGAGACATAAATAATCTACTATAAATAGGAGGTGCAACGAATGGAAGGTGTAAAGCGCTATTGCGTTCGTCTTCTCACTCATAACGAACAGTGGAAGGAAGAATTTCAAAAAGTAAAGCAGTCTATTCAGGAGCAGTGGGCTGATAATGTTCTCGATATCCAGCACGTTGGAAGTACCGCCGTCCCTCTCATCTGTGCCAAACCGATTCTCGATGTGGCTGTCCGGCTCCGGTCGGTTCGGCAGTTGGATCCGTCTTTTCTCGAAGCACTCGGTTATGACTACTGTGGAATCCAGCACGGAAATCCTCTTCACCACTTATTTGTCCTGCGTGGTCCCGGTGAGATTTCTCTTCAGCATATCCACTGTTACGATCAGACCGCCCCGGAATTTGACCGGATTGTCGGTTTCCGGGACTATTTAAACGCCCACCCGGATGCTGCAAGGCTGTATGAAGCATTAAAAAAGGATCTTGCCGAAAAATATCCGGACAACCGTCCGGCCTACACAAAAGGAAAAGAGGATTTCATCCAAAATATCTGTGAAAAATTTTGAGTATAAAAACAGCCGGCACGTTTTCGTACCGGCTGCTTTTTACGCGCTTATTTTGTTTATCGTTAATGTGCATGCATAAACATCATGCCGAGAAGGATTCCAAGAACCGTGAAAAATGCAGGCATTTTCCCTCTGTAGAGAGCGTTTGCCTCCGGCAGGATCTCGCCAAAATTGACGTAGAGCATGGCTCCGGAAGCAAAGCTTAAGCTGATGGCAAGTCCCATCTGCCCCATGTCGCCGATCCAGTACCCAAGGACGCCTCCGACAATGATCGCCGCCCCGCTCAATGCGGTCAGCAGGACTGCTCTGCCTTTGGACATTCCCGCTGCCAGAAGAGGTGCGCAGATCGCCATTCCTTCCGGCACATTGTGGATCCCGATAAAGATGGCGAGAGTCAGGGCCGGGCTTCCGATCAGGCTTCCGTGGCTTACCAAAGATGCACCGATCGTCATACCCACCGGAATATTGTGACACGCCACTGCAACCATCATTGCGACTCCGGCAGTCATCATCTTCCGGCTCATACGGCTTTTTGCCTGCTCTGCCTTCTGATCCATCACCCGTTCCAGAAGATAGACGGTCAGGAAACCAATGATCACAAAGACGGCAATCCCACATTTGGACATTCCGGTTTCCAGTGCGTCGTGAAACAGATCCAGACAGACAATGCTGATCATGGTTCCGGACGCAAAGCTCAACAAAAGACTCATCGCCTTATCCGAGCCCTTCCTTACCGTCGTGCTGAGCGCCGCTCCGATTCCGGTTCCTCCGATTCCCGACAATGCTGTCAATACAATAATCGTAATAAGCATTTTCATATTATTTCACCACTATTTTACGGAAATTTTTCTTTCCTCTCCTTAAAACAAAGTCTTCTTCAAAATCTTCCTTCGTGTATGCGGTGTAGGTATCCGTTACCTTTTCGCCGTTGACTGCGGCTCCTCCCTGCTGTACTGCACGTCTTGCCTCAGACCTGGACGGTACCAGACCGCTCTTATGGAGCAGAGTCAGGATATCGATTTTTCCCTCTGTAAAGTCTTCGTCAGTAAGCTCACAGGTCGGCATCTCAGCTGCGCTTCCGCTGGAGAACAGTGCACGGGCGCTGTCCTGTGCCTTCTTCGCCTCTTCCTCGCCGTGAACCAGCTTGGTCAGCTCGTATGCAAGAATCTCTTTTGCCTGATTTAACTGGCTGCCTTCCCAGGAATCCATCTTGTCAATTTCTTCCAGCGGAAGGAAGGTCAGCATACGGATGCATTTTAATACATCGGCATCTGCCACATTTCTCCAGTACTGGTAGAATTCAAACGGAGATGTCTTGTTCGGATCCAGCCATACCGCTCCGGACTGTGTCTTGCCCATCTTCTTTCCTTCAGAGTTCAGAAGCAGTGTGATTGTCATGGCACACGCATTCTTTCCTAATTTCCGGCGGATCAACTCGGTACCGCCAAGCATGTTGGACCACTGATCGTCCCCGCCGAACTGCATATTGCAGCCGTATTTCTGGTACAGCATGTAGAAGTCGTAGCTCTGCATGATCATGTAGTTAAATTCCAGGAAACTAAGTCCCTTTTCCATTCTCTGCTTGTAGCACTCCGCACGCAGCATGTTGTTGACACTGAAATGCGGTCCCACTTCACGGAGAAAATCAATGTAGTTCAGATCAAGAAGCCAGTCAGCATTATTTACCATGAGTGCTTTCCCGTCTGAGAAATCAATAAATTTACTCATCTGCTTTTTAAAGCATTCACAGTTGTGCTGAATCTGCTCCGGCGTCATCATGGAACGCATATCTGTTCTTCCGGACGGATCCCCGATATATCCGGTTCCGCCTCCTACCAGGGCGATCGGCTTGTTCCCTGCCATCTGAAGACGTTTCATCAGGCAGAGCGCCATGAAATGCCCTACATGAAGGCTGTCCGCTGTCGGGTCAAACCCGATGTAAAAAGTCGCCTTTCCGTTGTTGATCAGCTCTCTGATCTCTTCTTCGTCTGTAACCTGAGCAATCAGGCCTCTTGCTTGTAATTCCTCGTAAATCTGCATCTTCCTTACCTCTTCTTTCCTTATATTATATGAACATGATCTGTGAAATTCGTCCGCTTTCGCGTCTATTTCGGCCCTGCCGGGAAATTTCCCCGGACAAAGCGCCCCTCTTTTTCCACCTGTTTCACAAAACGGTTCACTTCTTTTCTTGTCTTTAAGACAATCAGCTTGGTGCCGGATAGTTTCTTCATATATCCATAGTAATGCGCCTTGCTTCTCCGGTCAAAATTCCAGATCCGTTTTAGAAATCCCGGATCAAACTTCTCCGGACATCCCGGATTCATGCTCGGCCTTGGCTTCCCGTAATTTGTGAGCACCCGCCTGAGCACGCTCAGAATGCAAAACCACCGTTTAAAATCCAGATAAATCACGGTGTCGCACACATCCATCCGATGCTCCACTGTCCGTGGAAAATTCCCGTCCATGATCCATTCCGGCTTGCGGATCTCGCTTTGGGTGAGCCGGTCAAACTCATCGAAAGGCTTCCGCTTCCACCCGTTGTCCCATGACAGCGCATCCAGGTAGACAACCGGGAGATCCATGATCTTCCCAAGTTGCCCGGCCAGCGTAGACTTTCCACTTCCGCTGCACCCGAGAATAACGATCTTCTTTGATTCCTGTCTGTTCTTTCCCCGGCAAGCCGAGTATCGCTCTTTTCTCCGGTCTTCCTTCAAAAAAACTTCCATCTTTTCCCTGAGTCGGCAAAACCGCTGATAGATCGGAGGGGCAATCTTTCCTTCTTCTCCCATCCGGACAAACTCCGAAAGACTCACCCACCTGGCATCTGCGGTCTCTCCTTTCTGAAGACGGATTTCTTCAACAGGAACAGTTTTTCTGACAATGTAGAAATCGATAAACGCATACTCTTCCATCTGGGAATCCAGAAGATGAAGCTCGTTTTCCCTCACCCGGATCCCGGTCTCCTCAAACAGCTCCCTTACCGCTGCCGCCCTGCTTTCCTCGCCGGCCTCCAGAGCTCCGCCTGTATTCTCCCATGTTCCCGGATACTTCTCCTTATCCGGAGAACGCAGCGTCAGCAGGATCTCATTTTGGTCATTGACGACACACGCAACCACAACAATATGAAATTCTCCCTTTACCATCGGATCTTTCCTGCCCGCCTGCTTCCCAAGCGGCTGCCGGTTTTCATCAAATAAATCCCATACCTCCATGGCCTGTAACCTTTCAGAACAAAGTTTCCTGGAACAAAGTTTCCTGTTAAATAAAAATCCCCCGTCCTTAGAAAGGACGAGGGTTATGCTCGTGGTACCACCTTTTTTCCCGGAATCAATCCGGCTCAGTAAGACATCTCCTTCCTCCACTCACCATGGAATCCCGGAAATATCCCGGCACTTTAACGTGTGCCCTGACGTCACAGCCTACTTACTTTCGGTGTGAAGCTCCAAGATGTATTCACAACAAACTTTTCCTGCACCTCTCATCAACCGGTAACTTTCTGTCTGAACCTGATCTGCTGCTACTTCTTCTTTTCTCAGCCTTTTTCCTATACGCTTATGTCAAATACTAACCGATTCCCGTGCGCTTGTCAAGCCTCTTTTTCGTGTTTACGCTTTCCATTTCCGTATTTCCATAAGCCCTGGAACCAGAACTTTCGCACTCGTCTCCAGAATAATCCGGCCTTTTTCGGCCGTAGCTCCGCCCGGATCGCCTCCGATACCGATCGGTTTCCCTTCCGCTGTCTTCCAGTCTTCTGAAACCCATCCGATTGTAACATTTCCTCCGGTCTTCAGCGTCTGATTGCCTACAAACGCACTTGGTATTCCCGCCTCGGAAGTCTCCAGCTTCACCAGTGTCTCGTCGACCGCCATCACCATGGATGTCTCCATTTCTCCTCCATGAAAATCGTAATGATTGCCTTCTGATATTGTTGCCTGTACATCCGGATGTCCAAATGCTCCCGATGACAGAATAAACGGCGACATTCCAAGTTCACTCCGAAGCTCACGGCTTAAGATCTGAATCACCGGCAAATTTCCTCCGTGACATACAAGAAATGCGATCTTCCGAAAACCATGGCGGTAAAGGCTCTCACTGATATCATAGAGCAGATGATAGTACGTATCCGGCTTTAAAGTAATGGATCCGCAGAAATTCTTGTGCTCTGTGCTCAGACCAACCGGAATAACCGGAAACGCAAGAATCGGGAAGTCTGCTTCTCCGGCTTCCTCCAGCGCTTTTCCAAGGTATTCCACCATTGCTTCCGCAATGATGTCATCTGTCCCAAGCGGCGCCTGATTTCCATGCTGCTCCAGTGCTCCCACCGGAATCAGTACGATCGTCTCCTCCTTATCCACCTGTTCCATTTCCAGACGCGTCAGTTCTCTGTACTTACGAATCATACCGTTCCCTCCATCCTTTGACAACTCCCACTTCTTTCAGCCTGTCATACAGAAGATATCCCACAATATAATTCAGCAAAAGCTTGATCAGATTGAACGGGATTGTCGCCAGTATGAGAAACAGCGGAAGATTTCGAATCAGAGGATTGACTGCTCCCACGGTGCGGACCACTTCATCCAGAGAAAGGCCCATCGCCGATGCATAAAGCGGAAGTGTAATGCACGCATTCAGGACACAGGAAAACGCAATCCGGATCGGAAGATTGATCCCAAGCGAAATCACTGCCGCCTTTCTCGTCTGTCCCATCTTTTTGAACACGATCCACAGCGGGAGCACAAACAGCAGCGTCCCTAGAAGATTGGCGAATTCACCGACAAACATTGTCGTTGTCCCAACCGTGATCAGCTTGATCAGAATTTTGATGACCTCCACACAGATTCCGGACACCGGACCCAGCAGAAATGTCGCGATCACAGAAGGAACGTCGCTGAAATCCACCTTATAAAACGGCGGCATCAAAGGAATCGGAAATTCCAGTGACATCAGGATGCCGGCAACAGCCGAAAGCATAGCCGTAATGATGAAGTAGTAGGTTTTGTTTTTTGTTCTCATATAGTTTTCTCCTTTCGAATGATGTTACAAATTTCGTAAATCCTTCGAAAGAAAAAAATCCCAGCACCAGGGGCACTGAGATTCTATGTTCACTGTTTCTTCTCCCATCCAGACTGTCACTGTCGGTTTTGGAATTTCACCAAATCAGCCACATACGTGGGTCACGGACTATACCGTCGGTAGGGAATTACACCCTGCCCCGAAGAATTTATTCATTTGCAGTATTATCGTAGCACACTTATATCCATTGTGCAATACATCTGATGCAATTTATGGATTTGTAAGTGCGCGGGCCGTATCCTGCAAAAACGCATCGATCCGCTCCTGATCCTGTTCGAGGCAGCAGGCATACAGCAGGTCCATCATAACCAGAATCGGAAACTGAGGAGAAATCGCATCTCCATACTCCAGATTGTCCAGTGCCGGGACGAGAATCACCTCGTCACAATACTCCATAAAATCCGGGTTGTTCCGCGCTGTCACAAGGACGCATCCGGCCCCCCTCCGCTTCGCCTCCTGAAGCATATACTGAACCTCTTCCGTCTGCCCTTTCATGCTGAATCCGATGACCAGAGAGGTTTCATTTTGAAAGACCGCCCGCATCCGGATCATGTCCCGGTCCACGAGAGAATTGATATTCAGCCCGATCCGCATAAACCGAAGCTCGGTCTCTCTGGCGGCAATCCCGGAGCTTCCAACGCCGCAGACAAAAATTCTCTCCGCCTGAAACAGCATCCCGGCAATCTTTTTGAATTTCTTTTCATCAGCCAGATTATACGCCTTATTCAAAAGCTCCTGATAAGTATCCAGCACCCGTCTTGTATTATCTGCAAAGGGTCTGCTTTTCTTCTCCCGAAATGTATCCTCGTACTGATAGATAAACTCCCTGTATCCCCGGAATCCGCATTTTTTTGCAAACCGGGAGAGAGATGCCTCGGAAACATAAAGCCGTTCAGAAACCGCCTTTGCGGAAAAATCCCGCTTCTTTTTATTCTGGATAAAGAAATCCGCGATGGTCCGCTCCAAAGCTGTAAAATTCTCATAGTTGTACTCAATCACCGGTATGATCGACCTTGCGTAGTGCTCCATGTTCTTTTCCTTTCTTCTGTCTGTATTTTACATAACACTACCGAGAGTATAACACAGGTTTCACAAAAATAATACTAACTCTCCCATAGTTTTTGTGTTATAATGAGATTGTTTGATAATGGCATGTTTGCCGGAAAAATAGGAGGTTTTTATTATGAACGTACCTGAAAGAATCGCAAAATTGCGTACTCTTATGGAAGAAAAGGGAATTGACATCTATGTTGTTCCGACAGCTGACTTCCATCAGAGCGAGTATGTTGGAGAACATTTTAAAGCGAGAAAATTTATTACCGGATTCTCCGGATCTGCAGGAACCGCTGTCATCACAAAAACAGGCGCTTACCTCTGGACAGACGGAAGATATTTCATCCAGGCTGCAAAGCAGCTCGAGGGCTCTACAGTTGAACTGATGAAAATGGGCGAGCCGGGTGTCCCGACTATCCATGAGTTCCTTGCCGATACATTACCGGAAAACGGCACACTCGGATTTGACGGACGTGTAGTTTCCATGGGGGAAGGACAGGATTACGAGTCCATCGCTACCGAGAAACACGGAAAAATCGTTTACGAATATGACCTCATCGACCAGATCTGGGAAGACCGCCCGGCCCTTTCCGAGGAACCGGTCTTCGCACTGAATCTGAAATATACAGGTGAGACAGTTGCATCCAAGCTGTCCCGTATCCGTGAAGACATGAAAAATGCCGGAGCAACTGCTCATGTCCTCACAACACTGGATGATATCTGCTGGACACTCAACATCCGCGGAAATGACATCGAGTTCTTCCCGCTTGTGCTGTCCTACGCAGTGATCACCATGGATAAAGTAGACCTCTACATCAACGAGGCAAAATTAAGCAGCGAAATCAAGGCGGATCTGGAAAAAGACGGTGTTGTCTTCCATCCGTACAATGACATTTACGAAGACATCAAGAAAATCGGAACTGACGAAGTGCTTCTGATCGACCCGGCAAGACTGAACTACGCACTTTACAACAACATCCCGGAAGGTGTTGCAAAAGTCGAAGAGCGTAACCCGGAGATCCTCTTCAAGGCAATCAAAAACGAAGTAGAGATCGAAAACATCCGTCAGGCTCAGATCAAGGACAGCGTCGCACATGTGAAATTCATGAAATGGCTCAAGGAAAATGTGGGCAAGATGACGATCACAGAGATGAGCGCATCTGACAAACTGGACGAGTTCCGTGCAGAGCAGGGCAACTTCATCCGCCCAAGCTTCGAGCCTATCAGCTCCTATGGTGAGCACGGTGCCATCGTACACTACACATCCTCACCGGAGACAGACGTTGAGCTCAAAGAAGGCGGACTGTTCCTGACTGATACCGGTGCCGGATTCTACGAAGGTTCCACAGACGTTACACGTACCTACGCCCTCGGAGAGATCCCGCAGATCATGAAAGATCACTTTACACTGGTTGCAATCAGCAATCTCTCCCTTGCAAACGCACGCTTCTTAAAAGGCTGCACCGGAATGACTCTGGACATGCTTGCAAGAAAGCCGTTCTGGGACAGAAACTTAAACTTCAACCATGGAACAGGACACGGCGTTGGATACCTTCTGAACATTCACGAAGGCCCGGCAGGATTCAGATGGCAGTTCCGCGCAGGCGAGATTCAGCCGTTTGAGAAAGGTATGATCATCACAGACGAACCTGGTATCTACATCGAAGGAAGCCACGGTATCCGTCTGGAGAACGAGCTTCTCACATGCGAAGGTGAGAAAAACGAATACGGACAGTTCATGTACTTTGAACCGATCACTTACATCCCGATGGACCTTGACGCCATCAATCCGGAAATCATGACAGCAGAAGAAAAGAAAATGCTCAATGATTACCACAAGACTGTTTATGAGAAAATTTCTCCATACCTTGACAATGAGGAGAAAGAATGGCTCAGAACATACACAAGAGAGATCTAAACCGAAAACTGATTTCAGATGCAGCGATACGGCTCCGGTGCCTTCAGGTGCCGGAGCCGTATCTGTTACTACCATGAACAGGAGATGATATTATGCCATCCATCTATGCACACTACACCTTCGGAGAAATGATGAAAAAAGCATTTCCGGCCGATATCCGCAAGCTGATTTCCCTCCATGAGGATCTGTTTGAAATCGGACTGCACGGCCCGGATCTGTTCTTTTATTACCATGCACTTCTCAAAAACCGTGTCAACCGGACCGGCTACCACATGCACGATGTAAGCGCTGCACCATTCTTCCGGCGCTCCAGAGATGTGATTTTATCCGCAGCCTCCATATCCGAGAAACATGCCCGGTTAGCCTACATTCTTGGCTTTCTCTGTCACTTCACACTGGACAGCGTCTGCCACAGCTATATTGAGAAAAAACTCACGGAGGATCCGGTTACCCACTCCGATATTGAAACCGAGTTTGACCGCTATCTTCTGTTGAAACAGAATAAACGCCCGCTTCACGCAAAGGTGACTTCACACCTCCACGCTTCAACGGCAGGAGCAAAAGCAATCCAGGCGTTTTTCCCGACACTGAGCGTCCGGCAGGTAGAGTCCTCCATTTCTTCCATGATCTGGTACAATGACCTGTTTACAACCTCTGACCGGCTCACACGCAGTCTCGTAACATTCTTTATGCACGCCACCTTTACCTACAAAAGCCTCGGCGGACTGCTGATGAAGGAAAAAGCCAATCCGCACTGCGCGGACAGCAACCTCAGGCTTCACAAACTGATGGAGGCATGCGTGCCGCTTGGCCTCTCACTTACGAAAAATTATGTTGCATTTTTCAATCACGGAGAACCGCTCTCGCCTTATTTCCGCCATACTTTCGGACCAAAACCAGGCTGGGAACATATCCCGGTCTTATCCTTAAAAGAAGAGCGCCGTTACAAACCTGACACGGAGGAACTTTCACAATGAAATGGAAGACAACATCACTGGAAAAGAAATGGATTTTTTACGACGTAGGAAACTCAGCTTTTACTCTCCTGGTTTCCACCATTATGCCGATTTATTTTAACTACCTTGCATCGAGCGCCAACGTCTCGGAAGTCGATTACCTCGCTTTCTGGGGATATGCCACTTCGGCTGCAACGATTATCACCGCCATCCTCGGACCGGTTCTCGGAACAGTCTCGGATTTCAGAGGATGGAAAAAGCGGCTTTTTCTCTTCTCTCTTCTGATAGGGGCCTGCGGCTGCGTGGTGCTTGGGTTCTTAAGCTCCTGGATCTGGTTTCTGCTGATTTTTGTACTTGCAAAGGCAGCGTACTCTCTGAGCCTGATCTTTTATGATTCCATGCTCACCGACGTCACTACCGAAGAGCGGATGGACGAAGTCTCCTCCCGCGGCTACGCCTGGGGATATATCGGAAGCTGTGTTCCATTTTTAATCAGCCTGGCTCTGGTTCTCTTTTACGAAACACTGGGAATCTCGATGAACCTGGCCATGAGCATTGCATTTCTGCTCATCGCTGTCTGGTGGGTCTGCTTTGCGGTACCGCTTCTTCGAAGCTATAAACAGCTTCACTGTATCGAAAATCACGATCACGCGGTCTCCTCCGGACTTCGCCGGCTCGGCCATGTGTTTGGAGAATTGAAGAAAAACAAGAAGATTCTCTTCTTCCTGATTGCCTTTTTCTTCTACATCGACGGCGTGTACACCATCATTGACATGGCAACCGCCTACGGAACAGCTCTGGGTCTGGATACGACCGGACTGCTTCTGGCACTTCTGGTAACGCAGATCGTTGCCTTCCCGGCCGCACTGATTTTCGGGCGCTTGAGTGGAAAATACAAAAACGCAAGCCTGATCAATATCTGTATCGCAGCATATTTTCTGATCGCCCTTTACGGCATCACTTTAAAAGAACAGTATCAGTTCTGGATTCTGGCTGTCTGTGTCGGAATCTTCCAGGGCGCGATCCAGTCCCTCTCCCGGTCCTATTTTGCCCGGATCATTCCGGCTGAACGCTCCGGAGAATACTTTGGCATCTACGATATCTGCGGAAAGGGTGCATCCTTCCTCGGAACCACTCTGGTCTCCGCAATGAGCCAGCTCACAGGAAACATGAATCTTGGCGTCGGTTCTCTCGCCGTCATGTTCCTGATCGGATTTTTCTTCTTTCTTCGTACCGAAAAATTATCCTAAAACAAAAAAGGATCTCTTCCGGCACGCCTCATTTAAAGGCTGTCCAGAAAAGATCCTTTTTCTTTTCTGTATGCTATTGTTTATGCGTATTTCCGAACGATCTCCTGCATTTTATCAAAGCACTGCTCCATCTCGTCCACCAGACGGAACTGTGTCCGCGCACGCACCAGATTGTGCTCCGGATACTCTGTCTTAAAGTAGGTATCTCCTTGAAGGTAGTCTGTCAGGAAACGGATACCGCACTCCAGTGTCATCAGTCTGGCCCCCCACGGAAGGCTTTCGATCTCTTCCTTTGTAAGCACATCCTTTGTCTCCTCCAGATATCCTTTTACATAAAGCTCGTACAGAGAAATATCAAAATGGACCAGATCCAGGTTTTTCTCATCCTCTGCCGCTGTCGCCGCGCCGAACCGAATGGAATCACCAAAATCATTCGCTGCAAGGCCCGGCATGATCGTATCCAGATCGATAATGCACAGCCCTTTTCCAGTCCTGGAATCAAAAAGAATATTATTTAACTTCGTATCATTGTGAGTCACACGAAGCGGAAGCGTTCCGTCATCCTGCTGTTTCACAAGCACTGCACAGTCATCCTTGCGTTTCAGGACGAAATCAATCTCCGGACGGCAGCTGCCTTTCCGGTTTTTCAGATCCCGTTTCAGGGCAACCTCAAACGCTTCAAATCTCTTAACCGTATTGTGGAAGTCCGGAATCGTCTCATGCAGTCTGGATGCCGGATAATCGCCAAGCTGTTTCAGGAAATGGCCAAAACTGCTGCCGGACTGATAGAACTGCTCCGGCTTCTCCACCAGCTGGTAGCACTCAGAATCCGGAATAAAGTTGTAGCATCTCCACGGCTCCCCTTCACTGTCCTCAAAATAGTTGGCTCCGCTCTTCGTCTTGATATAGGCAAGAGTCTCCCTGTCCGGATCTCCGCCCTCCTCGCGGATCACATTTCTCAGGTATTCGGTTACGCCAAAGATATTTTCCATGACACCGGCCGGATCCTTGAATACATTGCTGTTGACTCTCTGAAGAACATAGGAAAGCTCATCCCCATTTTCACCCGGTGTATAAACCGCATATGTCTCGTTGATATGGCCTGCGCCAAACGGCTTCACATAGCTGCATCTCGGTCCAAAACCAAACGCATAGATCGCATCCTCCAGATCACGATTGTCCACACCGTCAATCTTCCGGTGGGTAGAGAAGATCACATCTCCAGCCTCTACCTTCTGTTTGATTCCGATATTACAGTTTGCCTTTACCACACTGTTCAGGCTGATATGAGCACCCTTTGCCACATGGGAATCATGATCGACTACCGCACCACTGTTGATCAGAACTCCGTGTTCGATCACCGTATGCGTATTAATCACTGCCTTCTGCATGACAAATGTACCATTTCCAATAACAGCGCTCTGGCTTACAAAGGCTGTCGGATGAATGATCGCCGGCACCTTGTATCCTGCTTCCATCAGCTTTTCCGTCCAGAAAAGCCGCATATTATTGTCTCCAAGTGCAGCTACTGCCGTGTCATATTTTTCAAGAAAACTCTTGTAATCACAGCATTTTCCGATCACGTCCTTATCTTTCAGAGCGTCGTCCAAAAATACAACATCCTCATAGCCTAAAAGCCATGCTGTCTCCTGAATCATGTGCCCAAATCCACCGGCACCTAAAATCAATAAGCTCTTCATTGCATTTCTCTGTAAGAGATATCCTATTCTCTTATCTTCCCTTTCTCCATATTTTACTCTTATCCTCTCCCGCCTTCTTCGGCGGCAAAAGGCTAGGGTCATCATCTGGCACCCCAGCCTTAAGTATATCTATTATATCAGATTTCCAGTAAAAAGTCTTATTTTGCCGAAAATTTCTTTACGACTTTTTCCAGAATCTTTGCAATTTTATTACAAGGTTCTTTACAAATCAAAGAAGTTTTTCCGGTATTACTCCCAGATTTTCAAAGAATACTGCCATATTGGAATACCGTTTGAGTGAATTCCCGTTTTCCATAATAAACTTCCACCAGAAGCAGAATGATCTTCTTAGTCATGCACTCCCACCTTTCCTGCCCGGCGCATGGCCATTTCTATCTCATAAATATTTGTCCTATTCCTCACCATCTTTCCCTGCTTTTTGGAAAAATACGTGATTCAGCATAGGAATTGCTCCATATTTACCAGACACATAACCCTTGGCAAGATTTTCTGATTTCCGTACATCCTTGATCTCTACGAGGGAATATAAATCTGTCGCCCGATCTTTGTTCAATTGTGTAAACCAGACCTGATCTCTGCGAAACAGTTCCCTGTTCAACAGACTCGTATCATGAGTTGAAAAAATCAACTGAGCAAATATATCTTTTTTATAATTCTGAAACAGCTGCACAATTTTATAGATAACAGCCTCATGCAGACTCGCTTCCAGCTCATCGCAAATCAATACTTTACCTGTATTCAATATGTCAATCATCGGGCAAATAATTTCAAAAAGCCGCTTGATTCCGGATGATTCCTCATTTAATAAATCTATCTCGAATTTATCATATATGACTTTCGCTTCTATACGGTTGCCCTCCTGTTCTGGAATCAGGCCCATCAAATTATCAGGAAGTTGTAAATCCCTCTTTAAGTCAGTAAATTTTACCTTTTCTACCTTTAACTTCACATCCTGGATTCCGGTATCCAAAGCGTTCAGCATCTGCAAAAATTCTTCTTTGATAGAAGGATTATCCTGCATAAGACGAATCGAATATTCCGTCCAATTATTCATGGAAGGATTGTAAATCACAATGTCTGTAGTAAAAAAGAGAAATGCTTCTTCCAGTTCTCTCACATTACTATAATTGGCAGCACACGAAAGAAATAAACGGTTTTCTTTTAACACATCTTTAATACTGACATCAAAGGATGATTTATAGCGGTTTCCCGGCTGAATGTTCATTCTGTCCCGCTCAAATATTTTTACCTGTCTGCCATTTGGAAAATAATACAAATATTCTTCAGTAATGGCTCCTCCCTCTATGCTGAAACCATACGCATACCTGACATTTTTACGTATAAACTGAATGTCAAACGTACTTGGCTTCTCTTTTTCAGATAATTTGTGTGTGGCCTGAGGGATCTTCTGGCCCGGCTGATATGAGATACTGGTCTGAACCAGATTGCACATAAACAGCAGGGCGTTGATAAAATTACTTTTGCCAGATCCATTTGCTCCATATATGACAGCCGATCGTAAAACCCGAAAATTGTTATAAACTTTCAAAAGCTCTTCTGATGTGTCGTCTTTTCCCGCGATCATAGAAAATCTGATCTCTTTTTTAATAGACTTAAAGTTTGAACATCTGAATTCTAATAACATTGCGCCACCTCCTTTATATCCTTATGATACCCCTTTTTCTTTGTTTTTGTCAACGAATTTGCATTTTTTATGCAAATCATGTGTTTAAAATATTTTATTTTGAGTTTTATTTTCTCCATAAGGATTCCATTTATTCAGGTGATGCAACTAATATGAATATTCCAAAATAGTTTCCTGCATACTCTCCCCTGACAAATGTCTCTGCCGTATTCTGTTTGTAAATAAGTTGAATCGTTCGGCGAACACCGTTGAAACTCGAAAGGCAGAATGCCGTTCGGATAATGATAAAGTAACATAAAGAATCGGCAGAGACAAGATGCCGGGAAATGAAAATTTTCTAAAGTCTGCTGGATGGTCTGGAGTTTAGAACTTTCTCCAGACCATTTTGTTTACAACACCGGTATAGCTTTGGATGATCTTGACAACTTTGGTGCTGACATTTTCTTCAATGTAATCCGGAACCGGAATTCCATAATCCCCGTTCTGGTTCATTTCAACTGCTGTGTCCACAGCCTGAAGGAGAGAATTCTCATCAATACCAGCCAGAATAAAGCACGCCTTATCAAGAGCCTCCGGACGTTCTGTAGATGTACGGATGCAGACTGCCGGGAACGGATTTCCAATGGAGGTAAAGAAAGAACTCTCCTCCGGCAGAGTTCCGGAATCTGATACAACCGCAAATGCATTCATCTGAAGGTGGTTATAATCGTGGAATCCAAGCGGCTCATGCTGTACTACCCGCGGATCCAGTTCAAACCCTGATTCTTCCAGACGCTTTCTGGAGCGCGGATGACAGGAGTACAGAATCGGCATGTCGTACTTTTCTGCCAGTTTGTTAATTGCTGTAAATAATGAACGGAAGTTTTTCTCCGTATCGATATTTTCCTCTCTGTGGGCAGAAAGCAGCATATATTTCCCCGGTTCCAGTCCAAGCCGTTCCAGAATGTCCGAGTTCTGAATTGCTTCCAGATTCTGATGCAGCACCTCTGCCATCGGGCTTCCCGTTACATAAACACGCTCTTTTGGCAGCCCGCATTCATGCAGATATTTTCTTGCATGCTCACTGTAGGCCAGATTTACATCGGAAATAATATCCACGATCCGGCGGTTTGTCTCTTCCGGCAGACACTCGTCCTTGCAGCGGTTTCCTGCTTCCATATGGAAAATCGGGATATGCAGCCGTTTCGCCGCAATCGCAGACAGACAGGAATTGGTATCTCCAAGGATCAGAAGCGCATCCGGCTTGATCTGGTTCATCAGCTTGTAGGAGCAGTTGATGATATTTCCAACTGTCGCTCCCAGATCATCCCCCACTGCGTCCATATAAACTTCCGGGTCATCCAGTTTCAGATCACGGAAAAAGACGCCGTTCAGGTTGTAATCATAGTTCTGTCCCGTATGGGCCAGAATACAGTCAAAATAGCTCCTGCACTTGTTGATCACCGCGCCAAGCCTGATAATCTCCGGGCGGGTTCCAACGATAATTAATAATTTTAATTTTCCATTTTCTTTAAAATGAATATCTGAATAATCTGTTCTCATATTTTCTCCTATTCTACATCAATCGCATAATACATGGGAATACAGCCCTCTTCCACCTTATCCCATATTCAGTCTGCTCGATATAGCCAACACCTAAATTATAGTATCCAACAATTTTTTTATTATCATCTGTTAAAAGTACATAAGTTTTTCCAAAATTATTATCTAATGAAATGGAATCTTTTAAGAATTGATCGAGATATTCATTACCAGAATGGAAAGATGATGCCAGCTTCTGATAGCTGGCATCGTAAAGAACAACATTGATCTGATTATATGCCATACTACTCCTTTGTAATAATTGCTTCCGGCCTCTGAGTCAAAGGATTAACACCAAAAGAGATTTTATGAGTCTTAAAATACTCTCTTCTCGCTTTTGCCTCTTTTGACAATGGCTTTCTGACAGTTAAATCCTTTGATGTAACAAAAGGCTGGTCTGAAATGCGAGCATAATTCATGATAATCCCCCTTTCTGTTTTTCCAAGTATAACACCCGTAAAACAGATTGTAAAGATTCCAGATGCTGTTCTTTTTTATTCTTTCCGAGTGATAATGATTTTATTATACCGTCTCGCCAAAGGTATCCGGGTGTTCCGGATCAAACGGCTCATTTGCCCACATAACCGTCACCAGATTCTCTGTTTCTGACAGGTTGATGATATTGTGGGTATACCCTGGAATCATATCCACTACCGTAATATCATCGCCGTTTACTTCATAATTGACAACCGGATACGGATTTCCATTTTCATCTTCACCGATCTTGCGGAGCTGAATCAAGCCTTTTCCCGATACCACTACGAATTTTTCATTCTTTGTATGATGCCAGTGCTGCCCCTTCGTAATCCCCGGTTTACTGATATTGACAGACACCTGTCCACGGTCTGCAGTCCGCAGGATTTCTGTAAAACTTCCTCTGTCATCCTTGTTCATCTTTAACTTATAAGAAAAACCGTCTGTCGGCAGATAGGAAAGATAGTTTGCATACAGGCGTTTTGTAAACCCATCGCTCATATCCGGAACAGACAGATCGTTTCTGCTTTCCTTGAACTGATATAACAGATCCACAATTTCTCCCAGTGTAACATGGAAAGTCACCGGACAGATGCAGAATCCCTGCTCATCCCGATGCTCTTCCCCATTCAGTGCCAGAATCATTTCTTCAATCAGATCATCAATGTACAAAAGCTCCAGTTCCGTGCTTCTGTCATTGACAGTAATCGGAAGACCATTGGCAATGTTGTTGCTGAATGTCGCCACTGCCGAATTATAATTCGGACGGCACCACTTTCCGAACAGGTTCGGGAAACGGTAAATCAGCACTTTCGCGCCCGTCTCCCCGCTGTATTTCTGAAACAGTTCTTCCCCTGCCAGTTTGCTCTTTCCATACTCGCTTCCCGCAAAACGTCCGGTGAGACTTGCCTGAATACTGCTGGAAAGCATGACTGGCGCTTTATTTCCATACTTCTTTAATGTGTCCAGAAGTGTGGAAGCAAATCCAAAATTTCCTTTCATGAAGTCTTCCTGATTTTTCGGACGGTTGACTCCTGCAAGGTTAAAGACGAAATCCGCATCTTTACAGTATGCATCCAGTTCTTCCAATGTAGAATCGATATCGTACTCATAGATAGTCAGATCTTCCGGATGTTCCAGTCCTTTGATCGGATGTACCCGGTCTTTTCCATCACGAATGTTTTTCAGAGAAGCAACCAGATTTTTTCCTACAAACCCTTTTGCTCCGGTAATTAAAATCTTCATTACTGATTCTCCCATTCTTTTAATTCATTTTGAATATAAGAAAGTGAAAGCAGTTTTTCTTTGACCGCTTCCACTCCTAAAAGTTCTGTATTATTGGAATTAAATTCTGTTAATGGATTTCTCTCAATATCTCCGTCTTTAAAATATTTATCGTAATTCAGATCACGCTTGTCTGCCGGAACCCGGTAGAAATTACCCATGTCGATGGCATGTCCACACTCTTCATTGGTCAGCAGTGTCTCATACATCTTCTCACCATGACGGATACCAATGACTTTCAGTTCATTCTTTGCATGGAACAGTTCCTGAACTGCCTTTGCAAGCACTTCGATCGTGCAGGCCGGAGCTTTCTGCACCATGATATCCCCACTCTCCGCATTCTGGAAAGCAAACACAACAAGTTCTACTGCTTCTTCCAGGCTCATGATAAATCTGGTCATGGTCGGCTCTGTCAGTGTCAGGTCCTTGCCTTCTTTGATCTGGCTGATAAACAGCGGAATCACCGAACCTCTGGAACACATAACGTTTCCATATCTGGTACAGCAAATGGATGTCTTAGCCGGATCAACAGTTCTGGATTTGGCTACAATTACTTTTTCCATCATTGCTTTACTTGTACCCATCGCATTTACCGGGTAAGCTGCCTTATCGGTAGAAAGACAGATGACCTTTTTCACACCTTCTTCGATCGCTGCGGTCAGAACATTCTCTGTACCAAGGACATTCGTCTTCACTGCTTCGATCGGGAAGAACTCACAGGACGGAACCTGCTTTAATGCTGCCGCGTGGAAAATGTAGTCTACTCCATGCATCGCATTTCTCACAGAATTGATATCCCGGACATCGCCTATGTAGAATTTCAGCTTATCGCTGTATTCCGGGAACTCCCTCTGATAGAAATGTCTCATGTTGTCCTGTTTTAATTCATCTCTTGAAAAAATGCGGATCTCTTTAATATCCGTCATTAAAAAACGGTCCAGAACTGCGTTTCCAAACGAGCCTGTACCGCCTGTGATTAAAAGTGTTTTGTTGTTGAATTGTGTCATTTTCCTTTCATTCCTCCTAGTATTTATTTTGAAAAAATATTTGTAAGCCTTTTTGCCATTTGAAGTGCATATTTTGGATTAACCGCTGTAAAAACAAAATAGTTGTTCCTTCTTATTGGCTTTAAGAAAAACGTAATACCAACATTGGTAAATGCCTGCGTTAATAATGATGCCCAAGCTGCGCCATTAATTCCTAATACTGTAATTAGTATATAATTCAAAACTAAATTTCCCAGAGCCCCGCAGGAATTAATAATTAGAAGATACCTTTGCTTATTTTCCGCAAGCAGCCAGACATCTCTTATTCCCCCTATATATGAAAAAGCTGAATACCAAATAATTATCTGCAACACTTCTATTGATTGAGCATAATCATTCCCATATATAATAGTGATAATCTGCTTTGCAAACACTGTACATACTATGCCTTGCAATATAGAAAGATAAATAATAATAGAATATAAATTGATAATACTTGTCTCATATTTTTTCTGATTAATTAATTTATTCTCATAAATTAAAGGCCTTACAGAATCAATAATTGCGACAAATATAAATCCACTCATTGTAGCACATGTCACAGCAGCCGAATAAATTCCTGTAGCTTCATTGCCAATCATAATTTTTAGCATTACTTTATCTTGCTGTGCAAAAAGTGTTACCATAAGTGTTGAAATAATATAATATTTACTTTTTGAAATAATTCGCTTCCCGATTTTTTTTGAAAATCTTAGTTTTTGTGTCCCTTTCTTTTGATATAAAAAGATCAGAACACTAGACGTAATAAAATAATCTAATGCATACGACAGTGCAAACGAGTAAATGCTTGCTCCTTTAATTAATAAAAGGATTTTATATCCAGAAACTACGAAATATGCAAACATCATCGTAAGCGATGTATACTTAGATAATAATTTTGCCTGATACCAATACTGAATCATTTCCAAACTTTGGAAAATGAGCATTATGCTATATAAGCCACAAACAATAAAAGTATCCCTTTCTCCTCTATTTGCAATAGATACAAATAGTAAAACGCCAATAATACATAGTAAACTAGAAATTACACTCATAAGCAGGGAGGTTCCCACTATTTTTCCTTCTTCATCCTTATGAGATATAATCTCTTGAACCATCACTGAATTGATACCCAACAAAGCAATTGGAGAAACAAACGATGTTATGGAAATAGCATAGTTCAAAATCCCGTAATTTCCTGGTCCTAAATACCTCGCTGTTAGCATTGTTACTAACAAGCTTAAAATCATTTGCACACATTTACAGATTATTATCCAAGCACCATTTTTTAGTACATGCTTTATTTCCATTTATAATATCCTCTTTCTTTTTATAGGCTATGATATAAATTTATGTATTCGTCATATTTATCATCTTTATTAAAAAGCGATGCTCGCATAATACAATCTGTCTCTGAATAAATATGCTTTTCACATATATCAATTATACTATTAATCAACTTTTCAATATCTTCGTTATGGATAACCATTCCGCATTTATAATCGATGCATTCCGGGCTACCTCCTGTATTAAATGTGATTACTGGTGTTCCACAAGCAAGCGCCTCTATATTAACCATTCCTAAAACTTCTTCTCTTGTAGGATTAACAAAAACATCCGCTGCTGTATAAATTTTAGCTAATTCCTCTTGACTTTGTGTTCTGTGAATTGAAATAATAGATTTTGGTAATAGTTTATCTATTTTTTCATTAGTTCCCACTAATACAATTTTAAACTTCTCATCTAATATCTGAGAAAGTTTAACAAATACATCCAATCCTTTTCTTGGTCCCCAATCAAATGCTACTCCTAGCACTATATACTCATTCTCTTTAATATTATATTTGTGACGAAATGAACTTTTAATAGGTCGAAAAATTTTCGTATCAATTCCATTGTAAATAACTTTTACAGGATAATTTTTTAAATACGATTCCTGCACTAATTTTTTTAACCATATTGATGGAGTTACAATAGTCAATTTTTCAATTTCGCTAAACCATTTTTTCTTTAACTTCCACATCTTATTTGTCCGGTCGAAATATGTAGCTGGATACTTCCTGTATTGAGGGCATTCGTAGCATCCTTTTTTCCATTTTTTGCACTTCACCATAGTGAAATGTGGACATTGACCTGTGAAAGCCCAACAGTCATGAAGTGTCCATACTACTTTTATATTTTTCCTCTTAATAAAACGAAAAAATATCCAGAGATTAAGATTCATTTTATGAATATTATGTAAATGTATAATATCTGGCTTTTGTTTATATATCTTGTGCACTGTCCACATTGTTTTAAATATCGAAAAGCAACCTTGATATCCTGTTATTTTTTCCAAAAAGTGATTAGCTTTTCTTGATAGTGTCCCCTTAATCAAAATATCATCCGAATTTTTCTTTAAATTTATCGGCAACTCTGGATATACTAATATGGATTTATCTCCATTCTCTTCCAATCTCTTTTTGATTGCTAGCATAATCTGTCCAGTACTACCGTATAACCCTAAATTTATTTGAACAATTTTCATAATCCCCTCCTAATTTTTAACTTTTTTTGCTCGTAAACCATATATAAATAAAACAGAACATAATAATGAATAGGTAAGTGGCTCTGAAGAAGTTTCAATAATAATAAGAAGAATTAGAATTACTTTTGAAAGAACATTATCTCTCATTACTTTGATACCTCTCCAAATACAATAAAGAAAGAATATTCCAACAGTTAGTCCAAACATTGCAAAATATAATAAAAGAGTATTGGTATTGCAAATAAATCCATAATATCCATTATAGTCAATAGAATCCAAATAAAGGGTAGTAAAATTATCAATATTCTTAGGACCTACCCCAAAAAACAGATTGTTCTTAAATGCCATTAAATTTATGAAAACAGAGATGGTTCTACTATCTAAAGACATACTATATGAATTATTTTGAAATTTTTCCAAAATAACTCTTTGTGCAATTGGTGATAACAAAAATATTATTCCTGCAAATGCTCCTACCAAAATCAATAAATATTTCTTTTTCTTTTTTTTAGAAATGTCCTTTTTTAAAGTATACAAACAAAATACCAAAATGAGCGAAATATATCCAGTTGTAGAAAAAGTTGTCAGTATTGCCATGGCTAGTACAATTTTATGCCATAAAATCTCATCAAAATACACCGAAAATAGTAATGCTACAATTAAATATATTTGATATACTCCTGGCTCCCAAAATGGTCCCATATTCCTCATTAATCCGCTACTATAAATTGTAGTAAAAAATAAATTTTTATACTCTAATCCATTGTGATTTGTAATCGTTGGTAATATTGATAGATTACATAAAAATGGTGTTAGCAAAAAACATAGCAGCGAAAAAATAGAAAGGAATAGCATGATCTTTATATATCTACGTGCAAATTCAGTAAATGAAACTCTTTTTGAAAAAAAATATCCAAAGAGCAGATTTATGATTAATATAAAATATCCACCTGTAAAATCTCGATTTATTATCATAGATAAAACAAGCATAATAGTTGTAATAAAAATTAATATACTTTCTCTCGAAATAACTACTCTTCTAAAATCACTTTTAATTATCCAATATAATACAATAATTATTGTTATTATTTGAGCTATTCTCAAATAATAAAAATTACTATTTTGTGCAGTTATGAGAGTGTCTGTTGAAAGAATCACAAATATTACCAATAAAATTGGTGTAATACGTTTAAAATTATTTATTCCCTTTGTCATCACAATTCAATAGCTCCATTATCTTTTTTGCTTGTACATTATAATTCTTATTTTCTATAATGAATCTCCTGTTTCTTTCTCCTTCTTTATTTATCTCACCTATACTTTTATTACATACTTCTAATATTGCTTCTTTTATAGCATCTGCTGAATTATCTTTTATATAATGTAAAAAAGAATCGTACTCTTCAGGTATTCCATCTAGCTTATATGCGATTACAGGTCTTCCAGCTAACATATTTTCCATTATTTTCGATGGAAAAGAATATTTGGTATATATTCCATTATTAGGACGTGGATTGATATATACAGTTACTTTTTTTTCAAGTTCATATATTGTTTCTTTAGTTACATACCCGTAATAGTGAATTCTTTCATCCTTTCTTTCATAATTACGAATATAGTCCTCCAATTCTCCCCTTCCGCAAATCCATAACTGAAATTTTGGATCAACAATTTTTTCGAATGCTTGAATTAATTGTTTAATTCCATATTGTTCGCTTAATCCACCGGCATACATAATTACCCTATTCTGCTCTGTTTCACAAAGATAAGAAATTTTTCTATCATCTTCCTTTGCAATCCCCTCTAAAACAATATATGGCTTATTTTCAATATTGATTGCTTTAGCCATTTGTTTTGTTATCAAAACATACTTATCTGCAATGGATGCAAGTTTTAACGCTCTTGAATCTCTATACGAATTTATCTTTTTCATAATTCCTTTTAATCCATTATCATAAGCAAATTCTCCTCTGAGATCAGCAATAATAAAACAAATCTCTATTTTTGATTTATATTCCCTTTTTAGTTTTTTCGCTATTTCAAGGAATGGTAAATATATATCATAAAAAATAATTTTTATCTTTTTTTTATCCTGTATTTTCATTTCTATCCAATTTTTTATAAATTTCCAAATAACTATTTTTCTATAGAAATGTTTTACAAAGAAAAAATTAATAAATCCTACCTCAATATTATTTTTCTGTCCCGATTTCCGTTTCCATTTATGTGTTTTAATTAAAAATTTAGAACTTAACTTCGGATAATTTCCTAATGGCAAAGAATTAATAATAGATACTTCCTCTTGCAATTGAGTTTCTATTGCATCTATAAAATTCCATTGAAGAATATTACAAGCATTTGGAACCCCTGCATGACTTATTTTTAATAAATCATTCTGTTTATCTTTTTCAAATAACAAACCAACATAAAGTATCTCCATCTAACATTTACTCTCCTTATAATAATTCCTCATATATTTTTAAATATTTTTGATAACTATAGTTCTTATCCCATTCTTTTCTGAGCTTTATATCAAAATTTCTACTATCTATTGTTTTGATCGCGCTATATAATTGTGAAATATTACCTTTTTCTACAATTAATCCATTATTTTTGTTTATACTTTCCACACTTCCTCCTGTATTATATGTAATTACCGGCGTCCCACAAGCTAGTGCTTCTAAATTTGTTGTAGGAAAATTATCTTCATATGTTGGATTGATAAAAACGTCGGCAGCTGTATAAATTTCTGCTAATTCATTAGGATTATTCGTTTTGTTTATACCTAAAATATTGATAGGTAACTTTTCTTTATCCCTATCGGAAACTCCTACTAATACAATTTTATAGTTATTGTCTATAATCTTTGATAAATGAATAAAGTCTTTAATCCCTTTTCTTCCCTCCCAATTACTAGCAACTCCTAGTAGTATTTTTTTTCTTTCCAATCCGTATTTCTTTCTAAAATTACTTTTTGTAGGAGAAAATATTTCTAAATCTATCCCATTCGGAATAACATGTATTGGATATTCTTTCAAAAAGGACTCTTTTACTAATTCGGCCAGCCAATACGATGGACTAATCAGTTGCATTTTTTCCAAATTACAGAAAATTTTTTTCTTTATTGTATAATTTTTATACGAATTATCCATTAAATAACTTTTGGGATAACGACTTTTCTGTTTGCAATGATTACATCCATCTTTTTTCCATTTTTCACATTTTATATAATCAAAATATGCACAGTGTCCTGTAAACCCCCAACAATCATGCAATGTCCACACCACTGGTATTCTATTGGCCTTTAAATATTCAAACAACTCTACAATATTTAAATAATATCCATGTAAATTGTGCAAATGAATAATATCTGGTTGAAAATCATCTATTTGTTTCAAGAACTTTCTCGTAGATTTTTTTGAGCCTAATCCTGCATTGTCTAATACTCTACTTTCTAAAGCATGCACTTTAACAGACATGCTATTCCCTATTCTTATTGCATATCTTTGATACTTTCTAGGAACTTCTTCCCGTCCATATGCAATTTTGCATTGATGTCCATTTTTCTCTAACACTTCTGCTATATCTGTGCATATTCTTCCTGTACTACGTATTCCACACACACTATTAATTTCTAAAACTTTCATTTTACTCTCTTTTTTACTCCTAGCACCAATATTATTAGTTTTGTTATACAACTTATATCTTTCCTACATTATGCTAATTATTTATTGCTATGAAATTTTGTCTTACTTTAGAACATCATAATTTCTTATTCACCAAAATAGCTTTCTATTTTATCCATCAATAATTTTTTATTAAAATTTTTTTCATAATATTCTTCAGAATTTTTCCTTACAGTACTCGATTTTTTTATATCCTTTTTTGCCATTTTTTTTATCTCATCACTAAGATTGCTATAGTTTCCAATCGGACTGCAAACTCCGCATTTACTCTCTTTTATTATTCTCTCAGTTTCTCCTGAGGCTGATGCAATGATCGGCATTCCACATGCCATATATGACTGCAATTTAGCCGGTATTGTTTTATAAAATAACGGTTCATCTTTAAAAGATATAAATGCCGCGTCACATGCTGCTAGCAAATCGGGGATCCTCTCTGCTGGTTGCCTATCAATCATCTTAAACATATCGTCTACTTTTCTTTGTTTGATTTCCTTTAGCAATTCTGGTTTATATCGTCCATCTCCTACAATGTAGAATTTCACTTTCTCATTGTCATGCTTTAACATTTCTGCGGTTCTCGGTAATATTTCCAAACCTTGAGCATAACCGATATTCCCAGTAAAAATAATTTTAAAACACTCTTCATCCGGTATTTCTACTGTTGGCTTTCTTTTTAACGGTTTATAAAATTCTTCTGCATATTGAGGCCAATAGTGAACTTTCACCTCTTCTACCCCTCGTTTACAAATCTCCTCCACAAAACTTGGGGAAGTTGCAAAAATTTGATCACAATTTCTATAAATGTAATCTACCATTTTCCCTATTGGTTTTAAAATAAACGGGCTATGTATTCCTGTTACAATTTCCACATTTTCAGGCCATAAGTCTTGTACATACAAATAATTAGGTATTTTATGTTTCTTTGAATACCATACTCCCAGTAAGGCCTGTGTCATTGGAGATACTTCAAATGTAAATACATAATCAGCTTTTACTTTTGTAAATCTCACCCACAGAAACGACGATATTACAAATGACAAATAATTTGCTACCATTCCAATGGGTGTTTTCCCTCTTGCTATAAGCGGAATTCTGATAATACGAACTCCATTCCATTTCTCAGTTCTTCTTTTAAAAAAACCATATCCCGGATAAAATTTTCCTTCTGGATAATTAGGAATACCTGTTACTACAGTAACCTGATATCCTCTTTTTACCCATTCTTGACAAATATCATTAATTCTAAATTGCTCTGGATAAAAATATTGGCTTACTACTAAGATGTGTTTTTTCTTCTGCACCTTATTCTCCCTCAGTCCTTTTTATCGTTTCTTTCAGATTCCAAATCTGATATTTCCTGTCAAAGCAGTCACTCATACTTTTCTCATACACCATATTTCCAAATGCTTTGTTTGCCAATCCGGATACTTTCCCCGGTATTTTCCCTGCAATCCATACTGTCGGGTTTAAAAGTTTTGTGACCTGTACTTTATGTCCACTGACTTTGCCAATCAGTTTTACCATTTGGCTTGTCCGTACATATTCTCTGTTCTGCGGGAAATAGATTCCTCCATCTCCACTTTCCATCAACAGACTTAAAAACTCGCACAGATTTTCGATGTGCAGCATACTTCTGGCGTTTTTTACATCTGGAAAAACAGGAAGCTTCTTTGCCAGCTTAGCCAGTACCGGATAATTTCCTTTACTTCCTTTTCCATAGATCATCGGCGGTCGTACTACTGCTACATGAAACTCTTCATCCTGAAGTTTTCTTACGCCTTTATCTGCCTGCCATTTGCTGTCCCCATAAAAGTTTGCCGGATGTGGTTTTGTTTCTCTGGTAATTACTTTCCGCTTTCCTACTCCTGCGCTCTCTCCGTAAATAATCATGCTGCTCATAAAGACAAACTGTTTGACTCCGTCTGTCTTTGCTTTCTTTGCCGTTTCAATCGCCAGATCCCGGTTGATCTTGTAGTAAAATGCCTTTGTCTCTGCAGATACATGCCCTACATCCGCATGGGCCAGTCCTGCTACATGAAAAACGGCATCATATCCGGAAAAATCCTTTTCCTTCCATGTACCATCGATCATATCCAGTTCTTCTGTTTCAAATTCTCCCGGATGCATTTCCTTCACCCAGTTGATGAAAGAAGTTCCGATATAGCTGCCTTTTCCTGTAATCAATACTCGCTTCATCTATTTCTTACCTCTCCTCTTCATCTCTCCGGTTCCGCCTTCTACCACGCCGTCTGACCGCAGCACAGACAGAATTGTACCAAAGAAGCATTTCACATCCAGACCGAAGCTTAAGTTCTCCACATAATAGCCGTCCAACTTTGCTTTCTCCGGAATTTCCAGCTCGTCTCTTCCGTGGATTTGTGCCCATCCGGTCAGTCCCGGAAGAATATCGTTTGCTCCGTACTTATCACGTTCTTCGATCAGATCGTACTGATTCCAGAGTGCCGGTCTCGGTCCGATAATCGCCATATCCCCTTTCAGAATGTTGATAATCTGCGGCAGCTCATCCAGAGATGTTTTTCTCAGGAACTTTCCGACTTTTGTAATATACTGATCCGGATCTTTTAAAAGATGGGTCGGCATATCTTTCGGTGTATCTGTCCGCATGGTGCGGAACTTCAAAATATAAAAATGTTTTTTGTGAATTCCAACGCGCTTCTGTTTAAAAAAGACCGGCCCTGGTGAATCCAGTTTGATTGCGATCATCAGCGCAAGAAAGAATGGCGACAGGAACACCAGCGCCATCAAAGATAAATAGATGTCCAGATATTGCTTTTTCTTCAGATAGTTTTTCTTCCTCATGACTACACTCCCATTTCCAAAGAGGATATCTCCCCCTTGTTTATCCCTTTCTCATTTCTTTTTGATTTTCTATCGCCATCCCGCAGGGTATCCTCTCTCCCTCCGGAATTCTGCTTCCTTTTATAATTGCTCCACAGTCCAGATGGACTCCGTCTTCCAGCACGCAGTCATGATCCGTCAGACTTCCGATCGAAAGAATACATGCTTTCCCGATGTGTGCTCCTGTATGTACAACGACTTTTGGCAGAATCACTGTTCCCTCACCAATCGTTGCTGACGGACTTACATATGCTTCTGGATGAATCAAAACTGGAACTGTAAAGCCAAAGCGTTTTGCTTTCGCATACATTTCCAGTCTTTGCTCATAGTTTCCAACTGCCGGAAAAACTTCCTGATATTCTTTTTTTAATAATGGCATTTCGTTTAATTTACCAATCGCTTCTGGCTTTAGATCATCCAGAAAGCTGATTTTATCGTATAATGGATTACCTTCTGCATCGGTCATGGAACGTGCTGTTTCTGCAACCACATGTCCATGTCCGCCTGCTCCTAAAATCAGAAGATTCTTCATCTTCCTTCCCTCACTCCTTACTTTTTTACACAAAAATAAGGATCTCCTTGTTTGGAAATCCCTGCTTTGTTTTCTATCTTTTATTCGATCTTTTTTCTTCTATAATATAATAACTTCGTAGCTTTCTACGTTTCCCCTTATTCTTCCCCTTTTAGCCGGATACTAAGAAGAACCGTCCGTTTCTTCCCGAACAGTTCTTTTTCTATGACAACGTACCGTTTCCGGATCCTCTTTCTGACTACATTTCCGAGATACTGTGAAAGAGGGGCTCCGGCCCAGACGATATTTCCTTCTTCATCGGTTTCTATTTCTGACCGTTTTACGATGTACTCTTCTTTTTCCTCATCCTGTTCGATCGTGATCAGGCTTTCCAGAAACTCCTGCTCATCCTCCCGGACCGGCAGGAATTCTTCTTCCCCGTCGCTTAGCAGTTTGGAAAGCTTCGGTACTTTTTTTAATTGATAATACAATGTTTCCGGAATCTGTGTCTTGACAAACACATACCCCGGAAACAGGATTTCTTTCTGTATCTTGTGTTCGCCTTTCAATCTCCAGCATGTCTCCCGTTTGATCAAAAAGCTTTTTTCACATATCGTCTGTGGCAGCATCTTATCCAGCACTTCTGTCAGTTCTTCTTCTTTCCCTGTCATGGTCTGTATGACATACCACATAACTTCTCCTCTCTGGGAAGCTTATCTGTTTTTTGACATAGCTTCGCCATATCTGCGGTAAAAAATTTTTTTAAGTCTTTCACCCCAGACTTCTATTTTTCCTTTTTATCCGTTTTTTCCGCAGCCATGACTTCTTATCACAGTTGTTTTCCAAACTTCTTTTCCGTTTTCGCACTCCTTATCCGGGCGTGCGGTTTTTAGCTTTTTGATACAATTTCAAGGCCAGCCCAGAGTCCTTTTCTCTGATACTGATCCACCGGGCATTCCAGACGTGCCAGACGCTTATGTCGATCAATTTTGCGGATCTGGCTTTCCCGCCCGCAAAGCGGTCCTTCTGTCACACAGGTCTGTCCTTCTTTGATATAGCCCCGTGACATCGGGATGTGGTGCTCCTTCCCGCCGATCTCCTCCAGAAATCTGGTTTCTTCGCTACCGACAGGAATCAGGCTCTGATCATCTTCCTTTTCCGGGATCATCTCGTCTTGGGCTATCAAAAAGATGTACCCCACAAAGAGAGACTCCCGGAGCAGATGCCAGCTGCCTTCGTAGCGTTTCATCTTCTCATAGGTAAAGACAAAGGCCTCTCCGCCCTGTCCCGCAAGCTTTTGCTTCCACTTTTCTGCTGTTTTTTCTTCGTTTCCCGCTTCACAGCGCACTGCGTACCAGATGACGCTCACCACCTACTGTCATTTCGCAGAGTGTGATACTCTGCGAACCCGTTATTTTTGTATACAAAATAGTGAAAACTTTAAGGCTGTTTTCACCTCCCTAATTATAACACAACAAACTGAAAATGCAATTCTATAATACTGGAAGATGTCGTAAAAGACGGGATTCCTTCGTGAGGACAGAAAAGTGGACAGCCTTTTTTCTTTAAGATTCATCTTTCGACTTGTAGAATTTTCAAAATTATGCGTCAAATCTTTGGTCGAATACCAACTTTAGAGACAATTCTTTTTCTTTTTTTTGCTTCTATTTAAGATTTTATTCCTAATTTTATTAACGTCAATATTCTTGTCAAAAATTTTTTATTCGGAAGAAACGCCCTGTTTTCTGATCATTTCCATGTTGAATTTGTCATTTCCAAGAGTATCACACTCTGCGATTTTTTTATTATTCTACCGTTATTTCCTGCTGTTTTTACTGTTGAATGTAATATAGACTTGTTATTCCGCAATCAGCCCGGAGAGTTTTTCCATATTATCACGCTTCAGCTCCATAGATGGATGCACATACCGATTCAACGTAATATTCACGCTTGCGTGCCCTAGAATCTCGCTGAGGCTTTTGATGTCAAAGCCAAGTTCAATACATCTCGTCGCGAAAGTATGGCGCAGCGCATGGTAATTTGCCTCCTCGATGCTTGATTTCTTCAGAACCTTTTTAAAATGATACTGGAGGGTACGGGGTTCAACATATCTGTTTTCTTTTCCTGTCAAAAGATATTCATTGCCGTGTCTCTGGTACTCACCAAGCACTTCCGCTACTCCCTCCGGGATTGGAATATGCCGGATCGACTTGCTGCTTTTCGGCGGAGTGATGATAATTCTTGTCCTGCTTCCCCACTCCTGTCGCGGTTTCTCCGGTCTTTTATTTTGGATGCGCTGCATTGTTTTCCGGATAAACACTTCTTTTTCCCCCAAGTGAATATCTTCCCAGGTCAGAGCACAGAGCTCTCCGATCCGGAGCCCGGTAAATAATGTCAGGAAGATGCCGCAGTTCATCGGTGATGGATACTCCCGCAGATACCGGATCAACTGTTCCTGCTCTTCTCTGCTTAAAATCCGCATCCGGGATTCTTCTTTTTTAATAGTAATCTGTGAAAGATCACATTCGACTCTTTGAAATCGTCCATTGATGTAGCGGATCACGTTTCGTACCACTCCCAGAATATCTGTTACAGTTTTTGCCGAAAGAGGTGCGATTTCTTCGGTTCCCTCCAGAAGGGTATTGATAAACTCGTCAATGACGGCAGTATTCAGGCTGCCAAGTTTGACTGCTCCGATTTCTCTGTCAATATGAAGTTCAATCAGATTTGCATACTTTACATAGGAAGATTCTTTGATGCGCGGCCGAATATATTCAAGCCACTGGAAGAGAAACTCCGAAAATTCTTTTTCCGTATCCGGAAGATGTCTCTTCTCTATTGTCTGTTGACTTGTTTCTTTTGCTTCCTGCAGTTTCTGTTTGGCCTGAGTATAGGTTTTCGCATAAACAGAACGATAAACCGCTTTACCATCCATTGTTCTGTCTGCAATATATCTGCCTTCCCAGCGTCCATCTTTCCTTCTGTATATATTTTCTCCTTTTCTTGCCATGTCCTTTTCCTTTCTCTTTTGCGATGCTTCCGATCGTATTCTTTCATATTTCAATCGGGCTTTTATCGCTCAGGACTGACCTTGTTCCTCCCTCCTCTTCTTTGCTTGTGTGCTGTATCTTCCCTGTATTCCAGCTCCGGAATTTGATTTCTGTCACTGAGCTTTTTGGTAAGAATCCGGTTGTTGGATATGCATATCAGCGAAATAAAGCACTTCTTTTATCATATCATGTTCATTATTGCATAAAGATTTGACGGCTTGAAGTAGTTTCTGGCAGAAAAGTCCGGATACTGACCCCTGGAAGCCATTCCCGCTCCCTCGATAGTATCCGGACTTCTTGCTTTTACTGATTTAAATATTTACGAATTTCTCTCTGAAAGATCTTCATACTGCTTTCTATGTTCTTATTCTGTTCAAAAATCTCTGTAATTTCCGTGTTCGCCAGGCTGATCATCTGTTCATACGTCTCATACTGATAAAATTTCGGCGTGATGGTTCCATGTTCAATGACATCACACAACAGTTCTCCACTGATAACCTGTTCTTCCTTATCCATATCTTCCTGAATAATCGAGGCCGCTTTCTCAGATCTTGCTACAGATTCCAGGACGGATACGCCTTGTGAGTACCGGAAAATATCGAGCTGGCTTTCGTATCCACAGACAAGTTCTTTCAAAAATTCCCACGCCAGTTCTTTCTCTGTGCTATCATGATTGATTCCTATCAGAAGTGCGTCCACCTTGGAAATATTCTCTCCGTGGGTACGGCCTGGAAATGTCGTGCAGTCCCATTGGAAATTGGAATACTTCTTGATTTTGTATGGATAAGTTTTGTATGTCCGGTATTCTGCAAACGTCAGAGGCATGAAGGCGACTTTTCCTGCATCAAAGTCTTCCTGTGTCACATTTTCGCCCTGATTCAGAGCCAGTAGTTCTTTCATAAATTTCACCGACTCAATCACATACTGATTGGAAAAGTCTACATTTTGTTTTTCATTATCAAACGCGCTTCCGCCGCTTGTATACATCGCATCCTGCCAGGAATAATTGTAGGTTCCAAACTGGTCGATCCGGCCGTCGCCATCTGTATCTTTGGTCACTTTTCTGCATATTTCCATAAAATCATCCCAGGTCCAGTCCTGCTGTGGCATCTCTATTCCTTCCTGCTGAAGCAGTGTCTTATTTACAAAAAGCATGGTTGGAACTATTTCATATGGCAGGGCATACTGAATTTCTTCCGTGCCTTTCCCGATATCCATCGCTGTCCGGAAAATTTCTTCGCTTTGAAACTCCGGATCTGATTCCATAAAGCTATTCAGTTCCTGCAAAATTCCAAGGGAGCAGTATTGATTAAAATCCGTATCCAGAACCATAAAAACATCCGGCATTTTCCCTTCCAGAATCCGTTTTGCGCACCATTCGGAGTAATCCTTTTTTTCAATTCCGGAAGTATAGCGAACTTCTATCCCAGGATGGCTTTTTTCAAAGCGCTGAATTGCCCTGTCGATAATAACAAAGGCGTCTGCATTTTCTACTCCCCAGTTGCTTCCGGTAAACATGCCAAATTCCAATACCTGTGTCTGCGGTCTGCTGAAGAAATACATGCCTGCCATAAGGAAAACTGCCGCTGCTGTCTGTAGTATTCTGCTTATCCATTTTCTGTACAATCTCATCTTCCTATTCTTCAGTCATATTCTTGTGTGCGTTCGTCTGTACTGCCCAGATTGCAAGCTGCGTCCGGTCTCTTAGATTCAGCTTGTTCAGAATCGTACTTAAGTAATTACGGATCGTTCCCTCGGAAAGGCTCAGTGTATCTGCAATTTCCTTGTTGCTTGCTCCTTTTTCTACCTGTGCAATGATTCTCCATTCTGTTTTTGTCAGCTGGCGGATATCTTTTTCCTCAACAGGAATGGTATAGTTGGTTTGCGCCATCTGTGAAAACAGTCTCAGCACTTTTGCCGCAATGTCAGGATTGATCATTGCTCGTCCGCTGTAAACAGTGCGTATTGCATCACTCAGTTCATCCATGGAGACACCTTTCAGAAGATATCCGCTTGCCCCATATTTCAGAGCGTTAAATACATACTCGTCATCATCAAAGGTTGTCAGAATGATGATCTTAATCTGCGGATAATTTTCCTTAATAATTTTTGTACACTGGACCCCGTCCATTTTAGGCATCCGGATATCCATCAGTATAATATCCGGCTTATTTTTCCGAATACACTGAATCACTTCCTGGCCATTTGCAGCCACATCTGATACCTCAATGTCCTGTTTGCTGTTTAAAACAATCTGCAGACTCTGCCGAATCAGCTCCTGGTCATCTGCAATCAGTACTTTAATCATACTCTTCACCCCATCTTATCGGAATCCGGGCATCAATCAAGAATCCATTTTCTCCTGAGAAATGGATCGAGCCGCCCAGCATGGCAACCCGTTCTTTCATATGTTTTGTTCCGAATCCCTTCTTTATCTCTTTGCATCCACATCCATTGTCCTGAATTGTCAGATGCAGTACTCCATCAATTTTTCTGGCGTCAATCTGTATTCTTGTTGCTTTCCCGTGACGCAGGGCGTTTGTAATGCCTTCCTGTATGATTCGGTAAACAACATTTTCTTCATCTTCACTAAACCGGAATGGTTTCACTTCTGAATGAAACACTACTTCCACCCCCGCAAGTGAGTTCATTTCTGCGATCATATCGCTTATGGCTTCATCCAGCTGAAAATGTTCCAGCGCATCTGCACGCAGTTCGGAAACAGAACTGCGGACATCTTTAATCCCTCCTCGTACCGCCTTTGCAATCACTTCCAGCTGTTTTTTCGTCTGTCCAGGGTCAATGTCGACCAGCGCAATGCAGGCATCAACTCCGGCAGACACACCGGTCAAAGTATGACCCAGCGTATCATGGATTTCTCTGGCCACCCGGTTTCTTTCCCTTGTTTCAGCCATTTTTTCTGTCATTTCATTGTATTCCTTCAGCCGGTCATTTGCATATTGAAGCTGTCTGGACCATTCATTCACTTCCTGAATGGTATTTCGCTGTTCATTAATGATGTTAATACAATACAGAATGAAAATCATAATATTCAATGATCCCAGTATATTGTAGACGGAAAACAACAGCTGCTGCTGTGTCTCGTTGTAATACTGTATATAATCCCTGACGGAAAACAGATGATTGGATACAGAAATCAAATCGTAGTCCGCCACCAGATATCCAAGTGTCGCAACACCGATCAGAAGGTATTTTATCTTTGTATCATTGACAAATACAAGAATATTGGCGAAGACAAGCAAAATCACACCATTATAATTAAAGTCCAGAATCCAGACAAGAACGATGCTGCACACCAGATCTATTCCCAGTGTAATCGCAATGATTTTCCCGCTTTGTTCTTTCCGCGTCTCCCGGATCAGCATGTCGCATCCAAGAAGAGCAATGAGAAGCAGTGTACTCCAGACAATCATTTCCGGATATTTGGGAATGGCATCTACCTGCCCCAGAAATACTCTGGCCTGATCATCCTCACAGATTTTCTTTGTCGTCATATAGATAAAAAGGCTGATTCCGCCCGCCTGTACCATGTTAATCAGAAAAAAGAGCAGTTTAATAATACTCATTGCTTTTCTTTTCATCCTACTGCCACCCATCTATATCGTAATTCATCAGGTTTTCTTTTGTAATCAGCCTGCTTGGAAGCTTGACATATTTCTCCACTGCTTTTCCATCCAGTGCCTGATATGCCATTTCCGTCGCCGTCTTCCCGATCGTCTCCGGGCTCTGACTGCTTGTCCCGGTTACATACCCCAGATCCAGCATGGCTTTAAAATCAGGGGAGCCGTCTACTCCGTAAATCAGAATTCCTTCCTCTCTCCCTGCTTTCTGAAGAGCCGCAAGGGCGCCAAGTGCAGACGGATCGTTACCGCCAAATACAACATTAAAATCTTCGTCCAGAAGTCCGGATACTACTTCTGCTGAGATTTCAATTTCTCCGCCGCTGAAAATCTGCTGTACCACCTGATATTCCGGATGTCCTTCGATGGTGTCCAAAAATCCCTGGACTCTCTGGACGATAGAATCCTGCATCGGATTATCCAGAATGATAATTCTGGCCGAATCCACACGTTTCATCATATCTTTTGCGCATTCCTGTCCTGCCTGATAATTATCCGTCTCGATCGTGGACAGAACATAGTCCGTATCATCCACCTGGGTATCAATATTGATAATTTCAACGCCAGCTTCCTGACATGCCTTTAATGCCGGTTTGACTTTTACTTTGTCTACGGGATTGAGAAAAAGAATTTCTATTCCTTCATTGATCATATCGAGGATCTGCTGATTCTGCTTTTCCTGGTCCTGAAGCGGATCCCGGACAATCAGTTTGTCCCCGTTCGCTTCTACTCCCTCGGCAATCTCATCGTTCAGGACATCGAAATAGGGGTTGTTTCTTGTCATGTAAGTAGCCCCAAAGATGTGTTTTTCCTGATCTTGTTCTTTTGCGCATCCGCTGAAGAAGAGTGCAATGCACAGTGCTGCCGCAATCCATTTTGTTCTTTTCATTCTCTGCTCCGTTCACTTCTTCGTCACAATACTTATCTATCATGGTATAACTTTTAGCCTATTTTATCAAGCGTCTTTATCATAAAGAGACCGCTGCGAAAAAATGACGCACCAGTCTCTTTTTTATGATATTTCTTATTATTTTCTGTTTCGGATATAGTCAATAAATACCGCCAGGAGAATAACGACACCTTTTACTACGTCCTGCCAGAATGAATTTACATTCATCAGGTTCAGACCATTGTTCAGTACACCGATAATCAGAGCACCGATAATCGTACCTCCAATTTTACCGGAACCTCCTGCCATGGATGTTCCACCTACTACAACGGCTGCAATGGCATCCATCTCAGCGCCTTCTCCTGCCGTCGGCTGTCCGGAATACATTCTGGATGCCAGAATAATTCCGGCAAGTCCTGCCATAAGTCCCGCATAAGCGTGTACAATAAATTTGACTCTTGCTACCTTGATTCCGGAAAACTCTGCTGCCTGTGTGTTTCCACCTACCGCATAGATATGACGTCCAAGTTTGGTCTTATTCATCATCAATGCTGTAATAATGATGGCAATAATCATAATGATAACAGGAACCGGAACCGGTCCGATATAGCCTGCACCGATAAACTGCCATTCTTTTGTAACAACACGCACCGGAGAACCGCCGGTATATACTTTTGCAAGTCCTCTGGCGATATTCATGGTAGCCAGTGTAACAATGAATGGCGGAATGGTTGTCTTACAGATTACAAATCCGTTGAAAACACCGATTACAACACCAACCAGGACTCCCGCTATGAGTGCTACAGCAATCGGAAGCTCGTATCTTGATACGCATCCTGCCGCGATTACTCCGGAAAGAGCAATGATCGATCCAACAGAAAGATCGATTCCTCCCAGAATAATTACCATGGTCATTGCACACGCAATCAGCATATTGGTCGAAATCTGCCGCAGAATATTAAACATATTCTGGGTCGATAAAAATGAACTGCTTGTTGCCGGCAAAACCGCAAGAAGAACACATAGCACCAGAAGTGCTATAATAATTCCCAGGTTCTCCCTCAAAAATACTGCTGCTTTATTTTCTGTAGCGGGCAGTTTTGCTTTATTTCCTTTCATCTGAGCCATGTTTCGTTCCCCCTTTTCCTTCTACTTCGCCGCCAGCTGCATCACAGCTTCCTGAGTGACTTCCTCATGGGAAAGACATCCTGTAACACGGCCTTCTGACATGACATAAATCCGATCGCTCATGTTGATGATTTCCGGAAGTTCGGAGGAAATCATAATAATGGACATGCCTTTTTTCACCAGTTCATTCATGATCACATAAATTTCGGATTTCGCTCCTACATCCACTCCTCTGGTCGGCTCATCCATAATTAATACATCCGGATTGGTGGCAAGCCATCTTCCGATGATGACTTTCTGCTGATTTCCACCGGAAAGGTTTCCGATTTTCTGTAATTGTGTCGGAGTTTTTGTAGACATCATGTCAATGTATTTCTGTGTGATTTCGATTTCTTTCTTTTCATTAACCCGGATTCCTTTTATGAATTGATCCATAATTTCAATGGTCATATTAAACCGCACACTTTGTACCTTATAGAGCCCTTCCTCTTTTCTGTTTTCCGGGACAAGGGCAATGCCGTTTTTCATTGCTTCTACAGGTGACGAGATCTTTATTTTTTTCCCTTTCAGGTAGATATCTCCTTTGGCTCCTTTGGTCAGACCGAAAATGGCTTTCATTGTTTCACTTCTTCCAGCCCCCACCAGTCCGGCAAAGCCGATGATTTCTCCTTTGTGCAGATTGAAGCTGACATCACGTACCATATTACCGTCAGAAATATGTTCACACCGGAGTATTTCTTCCCCCGGTTCCTGATACTCTCTTGTGTAATAGCTTGTCAGTTCACGCCCTACCATCATGGCAATCAGCTCATCTTTGTTTGTCTCTTTTACCACTTTGGTTCCGACATACTCACCATCTCTCATGACGGTTACTCTGTCACAAATTTCTTCGAGCTCGCTCATTTTGTGCGATATATAGATAATTCCAACGCCTTGTTTTGCCAGTTTCCTCATCGTCTCAAACAGGAATTCCACTTCTTTATCTGCAATCGAAGAGGTCGGCTCATCCATGACAAGAATTCTCGAATTGTACGAAATTGCTTTTACAATTTCTACCATCTGCTGCTGTGCTATTGTCAGCTTACCTACCAGAGTATCGGCTTTAATATGCACCTGATTGGCATCGAGAAGCTTCTGCGCTTCCTCGTTCATCTTCGCCCGGTTAATAAGAAAACCGCTTCCAAATTCTCTTCCGAGAAAAATATTTTCCGCTACTGTCATGTGCGGAACCAATACCAGCTCCTGATGGATGATCGCGATCCCATTGTCCTGGGCATCTTTTACGCCTTTGATTTCTACTTTTTTCCCATCAATCCATATTTCTCCCTCATCCGCAGAATAAATCCCTCCGAGGACTTTGATCAGTGTCGACTTTCCGGCTCCGTTTTCCCCAAGGAGGGCATGTACTTCTCCTGCGTGCAGTTCCAGGCTGATATCATTAAGCGCATGCACCCCTGCAAAGCGCTTATGTATATGTTTCATTTCCAACAGCACATTTTTGCTCACGCTTTCACCTACTTCCTGTTTTGCTTTTCCTCAAGTCCGAGGAACAGACAGACAATCGTCCGTTCCCCTGAAATACATTCTTCTTACTGCCAGCCGTCTGTGCCGTATTCTTCTACATTGTCAGCAGTGATCAGGAAAGTATCAACCGGATAACGGTCTTCTACCTCTTTTCCTTCCATGATGTCATACATGATTTCTACTGCTTTTTCTGCGATCGCGATCGGGGACTGTGCTCCAGTACCTTCCATCAGAGAATCTCCTGATGCCAGTTCGGATTTCACATCCGGTGAACCGTCTACGCCGTAAATTAATACATCTTCAAGGCCTGCTGCGTTTGCTGCTGCTAATGCGCCAAGTGCTGTAGGGTCATTTCCACCGAAGATTGCTACAACGTCGCTGTTGCCCTGCAGAAGGTCTTCTGCGATACCCATGGATACTTCCAGGTTTCCTTTTGCATCCTGCTGTGCTACGATTTCAAATCCGTGTCCTTCGATCGCATCCAGGAATCCATTTGTTCTGTCTGTAACGGAGTTCATTGTCGGGGAATCCAGTACGATGATTTTTCCGCCGTCCGGACATTTCTTTACGAGGTCTTCTCCACAAACTTTTCCTGCGTTGTAGTTATCCGATCCTGTATAAGACGCTACATAAGACATATCCGCTACTTCTGTGTCGAAGTTTACGATCGGTACTTCTGCGCTTTTCAGTGCGTCAAGTGCCGGCAAAATTCCTTCTGCTTCAACCGGATTTAAGAAGATACCATCGATGTTCTGGGATACCATATCTTCTACCTGGGTAATCTGAAGAGAAACATCATTAGCCGGGTCTGTAGAAATCAGTTCATCGCCGTTTGCCTCTACCAGTTCTTTGATCTTGTCTTCGATTGTCACAAAGAACGGGTTTGTTCCGTCCATACAGGTGTAGGCGAATTTGTAGTGTTTGCCGCCGTCGTCGGATGATCCGCCATTGTCCGATCCGCCGGAACCACTGTCTCCGCTGTTACATCCCATTAACATGGTTCCTGCCATCGCTGCCACAAGCAATACACTTAACACTTTTCTTTTCATAATCTTTCCTCCTTTTGCTTTGTGTATTTTTGATAGATTCATCATAGCAAAACGTGATTTTTTGTGCAGGTGTACAATGTAACGATTTCCACATGACATTTGCAATGTTTTAAATGACAAATGTAATATATTCTCGACAAAAATAGCGCTGTGCGTCAGACATCTTTCCAGGTTGTCTGCTTTGCACAGCGCTGATTTGTCTGTATTTTTACGGTGCCGGCGGATATTCATTGCACAGCAGCCGGTAAGGAGCTTCATCCTCTTCGATCTCCGGGAATCTTCCCATCGGCTCGTAGAAACGATTATCCGTGTTATCGTCATTGCACATGGAAACTTCTCCTAACAGAACTGCCCCGCTTCCTTTCTCCACTTCAAAGTCATGGTACATATACGGATATACCGTAATGCTTTCGCCCGGGGTCAGCCTGATCTGTGTTCCCGCCGGAACGGTATATTCCCTTCCGTCACTATGGATGGTAACATCGGTATCATCAAAAGATCCATCCTCTTTGGAATTATAAACACGGATCAGAACATTTCCACCTCCACGGTTTATGATGTCTTCCATTTTTGTCCAGTGGAAATGCATCGTTGCGGACTGATCTTCTTCCAGATAAAGAAGCTTTTCCGCATATGTTTTTTTATATTTATCCATATGCGTATTTCCATTTCTGAGAGTGATCAGAGAAAATCCGATCTTCTTGAAATTTCCAAGGCCATAGTCTGTGATATCCCATCCCAGCATATTATCACGGATTTCATCATATTCATGTCCTTTTTCTTTCCATTCATCCGGTGTAAAGTCACAGAATGGCGGAAGATGGAAACCGCATTTTCTGATCATCTCTTCCATATTTTTTAATGCCTGATTAATTTCGGAACGTTTCATTTCTTTATCCCTCCTATTTGCATCCGGAAAAAACACGCATGGCATGAAGAACATCCTCTTTCATGCAGTCTCTTGCCCAGCATGTGATATCATGGAAAAATACCGGTCCATCTGTTTCCATGCATTTCTGTTTTACATATTCACCGCCTGCTTTTGCGCGATAAGTATAATAATTTATTTTTCTTACACCCCGGTCAATGCATTTTCTGAAATCCTCATCGCTGACTCCGCTTCCGCCGTGCATAACAATCGGAATTCCAATCGTCTCCCGGATTTTCTCAATCCGGTCAAAATCCAGCTTCGGTTCCGCTGTATATAATCCGTGGACGGTTCCGAAGGAACATGCAAGCGCATCGATGCCAGTCGCTTTGACAAAATTTCCCGCCTCTTCCGGATCTGTATAGCAGTCATTCTGTGCCTTTCCATCTTCACTGTTCATTGCGCCGATTTCAGCCTCCACAGACGCACCGTACATTTGGGCGATTTCCACTGCAGCTTTCGTATATGCACAGTTTTTCTCATACGGCAGCATGGATCCGTCATACATGACAGAGGAAAATCCCATATCCAGCGCCTCCCGGATCATATCAAAATTGTCGCAGTGATCCAGATGAACGCATACCGGTACTTTTGCCTTGTCAGCCATCAATACCATAATCGGTCCGATCGTTTTCAAAGAGATATACTCTTCATGTACCGGAGCAAATTGAAGAATTACCGGTTGTCCCAGCTCTTCTGCTGCCCCTAATACTGCCTGGATTCCTTCCAGTTCTGTAACATTGAAGGCCCCAATCGCCATATTTTCTGCATCCGCTATGTCTAAGACGGTTTTCATGGATACAATCATTGTTATTTTCCTCCTATTCTTTCATAATCTTCTGCTTTTTCCAGCCATTTTGTATCTTTTCCCTTAATTCCGCGAAAGACTTTAAGCCGCTGATCGTATCGTATGTTGATACGCAGCACGCACCGGTCGCCGCGGCATATTCAATACTTTCTTTTGGTGTACATCCCTGCATGGCAGCATACAGAAATGCCGCAATACTGGTGTCGCCCGCTCCGGTTCCGGACAAAATCCGTTCAGGGACGAAGCTGTCTTCAAAAAGTTCTGTATTTTCCCAGCCTTCCAAGTCAGCATCCACGTTCCTCATTCTCTCTTTTCCCGAAGTCTTTAAGTACATACCTGCCGCACCGCATTTTAACAAGACAGCACCGCATCCATAGGACAGTACTTTCTCAGCCAGAGGCCGGACATCTTTGCTAAGAGAAAGAACCGATACAATATCCTCGCCTTCTGCTCTTTCCTGCCATTCCTGATATTTTTCACGATCCACCATATAAGCAAGCTCTTCGATACTCGGCACGAAAAAGTCCACATATGGAAGCACTTGTTTTAAGATACTTTCCCAGTCACACTGTCCCGATTCGGATTCCGGGTCAACAGCTGCGAGGTCCAAAGAAGAAGTAAGACCTGCGGACTTTACCGCTTTATACAGCTTTACCAGTCCTGCCCCATCATTTTCATAAAACCGGCGCATCAAAGTCGGATACCCAAAGTGAAAATAATCCACCTTTTTTACTTCCTCCCAGTCCAGGTCGTCTGCACAGAACGTGTGATTACTGCCTGGATCATGCAGAAATGCCCTGTCGCTTCCTTTTGGAGCAAGCACAATCGTATAAGAAGTGGCTCCCTCTTCATCCCGGATCAAATGCATCGGGCATCCGTACTCCTCCAGCTTTTTCATCATGATATCCCCGAAAAGATCTGTCCCGATTTTTGCTGTCAGAATCACATCCGCCCCCAGCTTCTGCAAAGCAAGTCCGGTATTGGAAACCGCACCTCCCAATGTCATCTGGGCAGGCCCCACATTGACAAGCTTCCCCTGTCTTAGAATTTCCGAAAATTTTTGTGTTCCGGAATTGTGGAATTCTGGAGTAATATCGAGGGAAATATGTCCTGCTACCATGATTTTTTTCTTTTTCATAAAGCCCTCCTTTTCCGTCTGAATACTATCTTTATCATATCATTGGAATACTAAAAGTCAATTCGCTTTTGTAAGCTTATTACAATTATCATTCAAGTTGTGACATTTGTAATATACATTTTTCACAATTTTCATCCTGCTGTTTGAATACAAAAAGAAGAGTTCCGAACTTTCTTGTCCAAAACTCTTCCTATACTTATTTTCCTATTTTATTCTCTCAAATGCCGTCTCCAGATCTTCGATTATATCATCAATATGCTCTGTTCCGATGGAAAGGCGAATAGTATTCGGACGGATACCCTGTTCTTTTAATTCTTCCTCATTCAGCTGTGAATGTGTTGTGGAAGCCGGATGGATTGCCAGTGATTTCACATCCGCCACATTTGCAAGGAGGGAGAAAATTTCCAGGCTGTCGATAAATTTCCTTGCTTCTTCTGCGCCGCCTTTGATTTCAAAAGTGAAGATCGAAGCGCCGCCTTTCGGGAAGTAGGCTTTATACAACTGTTTCTGATCTTCCTCTTCCGTCACAGCAGGATGATGGACACATTCCACCATCGGATGCTGATTCAGATACCGTACAACCTGCAGGGCATTCTCCACATGACGTTCCACACGGAGAGACAAGGTTTCCAGTCCCTGAAGCAGTAAAAAGGCGTTAAATGGAGAAATTGCTGCTCCCATATCACGCAGAACAATAGCACGAAGTTTTGTGATAAACGCCGCCTGCGGCGCGGCTTTGGAAAATACCACGCCATGATAACTTGCGTTTGGCTCTGTCAGAGACGGGAATTTTCCGGATGCTTCCCAGTCAAATGCTCCGCTCTCCACGATAATTCCGCCAAGGCTTGTCCCGTGGCCTCCGATAAATTTTGTCGCCGAATGAACTACAATATCTGCTCCGTGTTCAATCGGCCGAATCAGATACGGCGTTCCGAACGTATTGTCAATCACAAGCGGAATCCCATGGGCATGAGCCGCCTCTGCCGCCGCCTTAATATCCGTGATGTCCGAGTTTGGATTTCCCAGAGTTTCAATAAAAACGGCCTTTGTATTTTCCTGAATCGCATCTTCAAACGCTCCTGTTTGAAATGGATCTACAAATGTCGTTGTGATTCCATATTCCGGCAGAGTATGGGCCAGCAGATTGTATGTTCCGCCGTAAATATTTTTTGCCGCCACGATGTGATCCCCCTGTCCGGCAAGGCCCTGAAACGTATAGCAGATCGCTGCCGCACCGGATGCAACCGCAAGCGCTGCCGAACCGCCTTCCAGAGCAGCCATTCTCTGCTCAAACACTGCCTGGGTCGGATTGGTCAGACGGCCGTAAATATTTCCTTCTGCTTTCAGGCTGAAACGATCCTCTGCATCCCGGCAGTCATGAAACACGTAGGAGGTTGTCTGGTAAATCGGCACTGCCCTTGCGTCTGTAGCCGGATCCGCCTGCTCCTGTCCAACATGAAGCTGCAATGTTTCAAATTTCAGGTTTCTTTTGTCTCTTGTCAAATTTTTTTCCATACTCTGTCTTTCCTTTCGCTGCTTTTTTATTTTCTGGCCTGTTATTCGGATTCTCTATGCGGTAAACAACGGAGTGGAGTAGTACCGGTCTCCTGAATCCGGAAGCAGGACAACAATCGTCTTTCCTTCATTTTCCGGCCGTTTCGCAAGCTTCACTGCCGCCGCGAAAGCCGCACCGGAAGAAATTCCCACCAGAACACCTTCCTTCTGCGCAATCTGGCGCGCACCGGAAAACGCTTCCTCTGAACTGATGGTAAGAATCTCATCATAAATTTCCGTATCCAGCGTATCCGGGATGAATCCCGCACCGATTCCCTGCAGTTTGTGCGGGCCCGGCTTTCCTCCGGAAAGCACCGGCGAATCCGAAGGCTCCATCGCCACAATCTTCACATTCGGATTTTTCTCTTTCAGATAGGTACCCACGCCTGTGATGGTTCCGCCTGTTCCAACACCTGCTACAAAAATATCAACCTGTCCTTGCGTATCCTCCCAGATCTCAGGCCCTGTCATCTCAATATGCGCCTTCGGATTCACCGGATTCTCAAACTGCCCCGGAATAAAACTGTCCGGGATTTCCTGAGCAAGTTCCTTTGCCTTCTCAATCGCCCCTGTCATCCCGCGGGCACCATCTGTCAGAACAATCTCAGCCCCGTACGCCTTCAGAATATTTCTCCGCTCAACGCTCATCGTCTCCGGCATCGTCAAAATCAGCCGATATCCAAGAGACGCCGCCATCGAAGCAAGACCAATGCCCGTATTTCCAGAAGTCGGCTCAATCAACGTAGCCCCCTCCTTCAAAAGCCCCTTCTCTCTGGCATCCAGAATCATCGCCCTCGCAATCCGATCCTTCACACTTCCAGCCGGATTCAAATACTCAAGCTTCATCAGGATCTTCGCCTTCAGACCAAGCTCCCTCTCAAGATTCTTCGCCTCAAGAAGCGGAGTACCACCAACCATATCCAAAACACTACTAAAAACAGCCATCTAAATCCCTTCTTTCTATTTCGGGGACGTGTTCCGATGCACCGAAACCTGTCCCCAATGAGTTGATTTCCTATAAATTTTATAGGAATTATATGGTATCTGTTTCTCTTTGTCAAGGGGTTTTTGTTGTTTTCTATTGGAACGGGTAAAAGAAAAAGAGGACAAATGTCCTCTTTCTTTTACCCGTTCTTATTAGTACTTACTACTTCTGATTATCACTTATTAGTTCGTTTTAATTCTTATTGATCTTTATTTAATTTATTATTTATTTGCTTTTTTCCGCCATCGTGGTCTTTTTTTCTGTTAAATAATGTATTCGTTTCCTTTTTGTTTTTCCCATGTTACGAGATCGGCGAGTGTGTAGTGATCGATTACGCTTTTGACTGCGGTGTCGAGTTCTTTCCAGAGGCGGAGTGTGGTGCATGTTTCTGCGCGCGGGCAGTGGTTTTCTTCTGTTTCGAGGCAGTCTACCGGTGCCATGCTTCCTTCTGTCAGCCTCAGAATATCGCCGACTTTATATTGTTCTGCACTGTATTTTAAAAAATAGCCGCCCTGTGCTCCCCTAAGGCTTCGGATATACCCTGCTTTTGCGAGTACTCCTGCAATGCTTTCCAGATATTTGACAGAAATTTCCTGCCGCGCGGCTACGTCTTTGAGCCGGATTGGTTTTTCCTGATCATGGAGAGCCAGATCCAGCATCAACCTGAGTGCATATCTTCCTTTTGTTGAAATTTTCATGCAATTCCCTCCCAATCTTCTCTGTTATCATACCTGTTGTCGAGGGAATTCGTCAAGTGTGCTCTCTTTATCTTTTCTTTTTTTCTTCCGCCAGATAAGATGCGCCCAGGGCTCCTGCGTAGCGTCCGTTTTCCGTCGGTTCTACTTTTTTGCCGATTTTTTTACTGAGAATATCTGTGAAATAGATGCTGTGGCTCAGTCCTCCGGTCAGGATGATATGATCCGGAAGGTCCTTTCTCTGTGCCAGCTGTGCCACTTTTGCAGCTACGGAATCCACAACTCCGGCGGCGATATTTTCCCGTTTCTGCCCCTCACCGATGTAGTTGATGACCTCGGATTCGGCGAATACCGTGCACAGGGAGCTGATCGGAAGCACCTCCCCTGCCGCTGCCATCTCAAACAGTTCGTCGATGGTCACGCCCAGACGGTTAGCCATAATCTCCAGGAATTTTCCGGTTCCCGCCGAACATTTGTCATTCATCAGGAAGTCCACAACCATGCCCTGTTCCACCATGATGACTTTTGTATCCTGTCCGCCCACGTCAATGACTGCACAGTCTCCGTGTGCCAGTTCCCGTCCTCCTCTTGCATGGCATGTGATCTCTGTGATCACATGATCTGCAAAATCCACGGCCACACGGCCGTATCCGGTAGCAACAACGCGTGTATCCTCGTTTTCCACGTCTGCTCCCAGTTCTTTTAAATGTTCTTTTATCTTCTTCGTCGTCTCCTTACTGCTCCATCCGGTCGGAAGTACGAAATGCGCATTTGCATCCCCTCTTACCACAACCTTGGAAGCGGTTGATCCGATGTCGATTCCTACGTAATTCATGTTTCATTCCCTCCACCATGATTTGGGGACGCTTATTTGCGTCCCCGCCTGTTTTTCAGCAATACCGGTCCCTGTTGGGATCGATATCCTTTTTGATTTCTGCAATCTGAAGAATTTCAATCTGTTTTTCTTTCACAATCTGCCTGATCTGATCCAGATCTTCTTTTTTTACAAGAAGTGAAATGCCGCAGCACTTGCTCGCCTCGCGCGGAGTCGGAGCAATCGTACATTTCAGGCCGTTTTCTTTCATTTCCCGGTAAAGCCGCATCCCATTATCGTGATTGGGAAAAAGCACATAATATGAAATCATGCCTGCACCAGCTTTCTTTAGCTGTTTAACATTTCAATAAATGCGCTGATTCTGGTACGAAGCTGCTGCGCGTCGCTGTCCGTATAATCCGTTTCAATGCCAAGTACCGGGATACCTGCCTCTTTCAGCGCTTTTTCTACATGGTAGCCTTCACAGTCATACAGGCTGCAGAATTTCAGGTTTACGTCAATAATTCCGTCTACCTTATATTCCTTTGCAAGACGGATAATATCGTCGATTCGTGCGGAGTTCGGTGTAAAGCATGCACAGTTGATGCCCATATACCGCTCTGCCAGATGGTCGATCTGCTCATCCACCGTTCCCTCTGCTTCGTCCACAAGACGTTCAAAGTACCGGGTACCAGTACACATTTCTTCACAGACTACTGCACCGCCGCTTGTTTCTACCAGGTTGTGAAGCTTCCAGTTCGGAATCGCAAGCGGAGTACCTGTCAGCATGATTCTCTTTGTTCCTTCCGGGAATACGCTGACGCCGTCTTTGACTCTCTGATCCAGCTCATCGCAAAGCTTGTTTGTCATCTCGGTAAACCGGGTCGGATCATCATAGAATGCAATCTGGGAAATCAAAAGGGCATCCTTTCCGCTGATCGGAAGTTTTTCATTTTTTCTTAAATCATACAGTCTGGAAAGTGCCCGTCTCTTATTATTGATCAGGACAATGGCATTGTGCAGAGATTCTGCCGTCACCTGATTGCCTGTCATCTCTTCAACTACGCCCCGGAAAATACGGATCTCATCTGCCCATGCTTTGATGTCCTTTTCCCGCTTCATCTGCGGAAGATCCATGACATGGACCGGCACATCTTCCGCCAGAATTTCCCATGCTTTCTTTTTGCCGTCGCAGGTTGTCTCACCGACATACATATCCGCAATCCGGAAGAACGGACAGGTCCGGTCCAGTCTTGCCCCTACGGATGCCTTGATCAGCGGGCAGGTATTGGTCGGCAGCACCTTCTCACCGCCCGGGACCCAGAACTGGGAACCGCCGCACAGTCCCGTTGCAATTGCGTCTGCCGCAAACACAATTTCATCCGGCACATAGACACAAAACGTTCCAAATACTTTTCCGCCCTTTTTCTGATGCTCAATGAGCTCTGCCGGACGAACGCCGTGGATTTCCGCAACGACAAAATTATAATAATCCATTCCTTCCGGTCTGTTTTCCTGAGAAAGATACACATCTCCAAACGCCTGTGGAAGCACTTCGCAGAGCTGATCGTGGGTCTCTACGTCCATTCCAAGATCTTTCCACATCTGATGATAATCTGCCATTTCTTTTTCCTCCTTTGTCACGAAACAAAGACACGGCTGCTGGTAAGCCGCGCCTTTTGTCTGTCAATGATTCTCTTACGTTAAGGGTAACATGTTTCCGGAACTGCTTCAATTTCGCCCGGCAGATTATTCTATCGTTTTTTCACATAATTATAATTGTTTATAGATAATCTCTATTTTCAGTAATCCGCTTGACCGCTTCGATTCCTCTGGAAATTTCTTCTTCCGTATTTTCCTCACTGAAAGAAAACCGCACCGTTCCTTTTGGAAAAGTTCCAAGACTCTGATGGGCCAGCGGCGCACAGTGCAGGCCGACCCGCGTCATAATCCCGTACTCCTGTTCCAGAAGAAATGCCGCGATCGCATTATCCATTTCTGGAAAATCAAGAGAGACCACCGCCGTCCGGTGCTCCATCGTCTGCTTTCCGATCACACGCACACCCGGGATCTCTCTGACTCCGTCCAGAAACCGGGCGGTCAGCTGTTCCTTTTTCCTGCGGATCACATCGATTCCCGTTTCTTCCAGATAGGAAAGAGCCGCATGGAGCCCGATGATTCCCGGAAGATTCATCGTTCCGCTCTCGTACTTATCCGGCAGTTCTTCCGGCTGGGACAGCAGATCCGAATGACTTCCCGTTCCGCCGAGAATCACCGGCCGGACACAGGCATCCAGCTCCGGCGAAATCAAAAAGCCGCCGATCCCCTGCGGGCCTTTGAGCCCCTTATGTCCGGTAAATCCCAGAAAATCGATGTTTGCCTTCTGCATGTCAATAGAAAGTGTCCCCGCACTCTGAGCCGTATCCACCGCAAAAAAGACATCATGCCGTTTGCAGACCTCCCCGATCTCTTCAATCGGAAGCACCGTTCCGCACACATTGGAAGCATGCAGCACAAGCACCAGCCTTGTCTTCGGACCGATCTTCTTCTCCACGGCCTCAGCTGTCACCTCGCCCTCTGACGACGTCCTTGCCACATCATAAGAAATTCCCTTCGTCTTCCTCAGCTGTTCCAGCGGACGCATCACACCATTATGCTCCATGCCGGAGACCACCACATGATCCCCCTCCCTCAAAAATCCATTTAAAAACATGTTCAAAGACCATGTGATTCCCGGGGTAAAAATCACCTGTCTGGAACTTTCCGCATGAAACAGCTTCGCAAGCATCTCACGCGTATCCAGCACCCGGCCCGCCAGCTCATAAGCCCCCTCGTAGCCGCCACGATTAATATTAAACGCACCCCGCTCCAGAAGCTCCGCCATCGCACGGCCCACACCCGGCGCCTTCGGAAACGACGTACTCCCATTATCAAAATAGATCTTCCCCATCGCTCCTCCTTTCCGGGGACGTGTTCCGATGCACCGGAACACGTCCCCAGTGAAAATTATCTGACAATTGGCTCCAGCCCTTGATTTTACTGGGCTGAAGGCCATTTTTTACTCATTTACGTCGTGTACCTTTGAATCGGAACACGTCCCCGATGAATATTGTATTTTTGCAAGTCTGAGGCCTTGTGGTGGTGCGGTGACGCCGGCTTCAGTTCGTTCTTTTGTTTCGAGGATTTCTTTGACTTGTTCTGGCTGATAGAATCCCCGGCCGACGCGGATGAGTGTGCCGGCGATGATGCGTACCATGTTGTAGAGGAAGCCGTTTCCGCTGATGTAGATGGTGATTTCTTCTCCGTCCCGGACAACGTCGAGACTGTAAATGGTGCGTACGGTGTCGTCCGTGTTTGTGCGGATATTGCAGAAGCTTTTGAAATTGTGTGTACCGATGAGGTAATTGGCCGCCTCCTGCATTTTGGCCTCATCCAGCGGGAAGGAGACGTGGCTTGTGGTCAGGCGTTTCAGCGGATCCGGGAGTGATCTGTTGAGAATGTGGTATTCGTAGTATTTGGTGCAGTCCTGATATCTCGGGTGCCAGTCCAGAGGAACTTCCTCGGACTGTGTGACTACGATGTCCTCTGGCAGTCTCTGGTTGATGGCATAGGCAAACCGTTCCGGTGGAATTGTACTTGTTGTATCAAAAACTGCCACATTTCCAAGGGCGTGGACGCCGGAGTCGGTTCTGCTTGCTCCGATGATGTGAATATCTTCTCCGGTAAGTTTGCTGAGTTTTTTATTCAGTACTTCTTCAATTGTGATTCCGTTTGGCTGTACCTGCCAGCCGCAGTAGTTGGTGCCGTCGTATGCGACGGTCAGTTTGATTCGTTTCACGTTCTGATCCCCTTCGTCTGTTTGCTTTCTTCATTTTAACACACCGCGGCCAAAGAATCTGCCTTTTTCTTGTACATTTTCTTCATCCATGATAAGATAATCTGCGAGGTGAACGAACATGAATAAAAAAGAAATCGCAGAAATTAAAAAGCAGTTTTCTCCTGCCAACTGTGCCATTACGCGGATCTGTGGCTGTTATGTAGACGGGGAAAAGACGATAAAGACGAAATCAAAAGATGCGTTCCTTTCTCTCCCGGAGGAGGAAATGTTTAAATATTTTGATCTGTTTAAGAAGACGCTTTCCGGAGGAATCGGGAAAAATCTGATGGATATGGAGTTCCCGCTGGAGCAGGAAACTTCCGGCGGCACCCAGGAGTTTCTTCTGAGACTTCGGGACAGTAAACTTCAGGATGATTCTCTTCTGGACGAGTTTTATCAAAAGATTATCGATTTTTATAATTATGGGGAAAATTATTATATTATTCTGATTCATGCAAACTACGATGTGCCTGGAAAATCTTCCGACGGGGAAGAAATGTTTGATGCTTCAGACGAAGTATATGAATTTCTCCTTTGCAGCATCTGCCCGGTGAAGCTTTCCAAGGCAGGGCTCTGCTATAATTCGGAGACCAATCATATTGAGGACCGGATCCGTGACTGGATCGTGGAAATGCCGGATATCGGATTTCTGTTCCCGGCGTTTAACGACCGCTCCACGGACATCCACAGTCTTCTGTATTATTCGAAAAACGCAAAAGAATTTCAGGATGATCTGATTGACAATGTCCTTGGCTGTCATGTGCCGATGCCTGCAGGGGATCAGAAATCCACCTTCCAGTATCTGGTCAGTGATACCCTTGGGGATTCCTGCAATTTTGACACCGTAAAAACACTGCATGAGAATCTGACAGAAATGATTGAAGAGCATAAAGATGAGCCGGAGCCGCTGCGTCTGGACAAGACGGATGTGAAGAAACTTCTGGAGCGAAGCGGCGCCAGGGAGGAAAATCTGGAACAGTTTGACCGGGAATTTGATGCTGCTGCCGGGGACACGCCGTCTCTTCTGGCGTCCAACGTGGCCAACACCCGAACCTTCGAGGTCAAGACTCCAGATGTGGTCATCAAGGTAAATCCGGACCGGACTGATCTGGTGGAAACAAAATTGATTGACGGCATCCCATACCTTGTCATTCAGCTCAGTGACAGCGTGGAAGTCAACGGCATTCCCGTTTCCAACCGGCCGTCCGGATCTATTTCAGAATAGAGACACATACATAACAATGGCGCCAGTTCTGCTGAGGTCAGAAATTCCCTTCTGCCTTGGCAGGACCGGCGCCTTTTTACTGGTTTAAGCGTTCTTCTGCTTTCCTGATCGTCTGTCGGAAGGTAGAATTTTTTGCATTCTTTCTTATAATCAAATGCCATCTTCGTATGCTCTTTTCAGATTCTCCATCCTCTGACGGATATCAGCTTCAAATTCCGCCTCATCCAATTCCGGGTTCTTTGTTGTCCTCCAGATTTCACACGGCAGATCCTCACATCCGGCACAGCTGGTACGGTACTTTTTGTAAACGGCGCACCGGTAAATCGGGCAGGCCTTTCCCTTCGGAGCGTGGAATACTTTTCCGGAAAGCTCATTGCATCCCCCGCAGATGGAACCATAACAGCTGCACGTATAACATTCTGTACCACAACAGGTGATGCCCAGAATTTCCCGCTGCCGTTTCCGGCTGAATCCTTCCATCACCAGGCGGTACGACTCATCCAGCATGTCTTTCATCAGGTCGTCCGGCACCTCCCCGTCCGGGCGGATCGAGTTCCAGTTGATTTTGTCAGAATAGTATCCCGGCAGAACATCTTCGTACCGGCTGCGGAACACCTCACCTTTTACCGGTTCCAGCTTCAGATTGATATAGTAAGGGCGCTTTTCCTGGTCCAGGCAGATGGCTGCAAACATTTTCCCGCCTACATGATATCGGATCCAGTTCCAAACCGGCTGATAATCTTTCGTCACGCCCCGCTTTTTTAACAAGTACGCATCCATCCACTCATATCTCATCTTGTCTCCTCCTCTTTTTCCTTGACTATAGCACACAAAACATGACACCTGTCTATCATGTTTCCATTGTATCAAAAAAAGAATCTGTTTTACCGTTTTGCCGGTAAAAAGATTCTTTTTCTGATACATAAATTTTATTCTTGTTTTGCACCCTCCCGCTGAGAATGCTTTCCTCACCATTAAAAAATCCAGATATGAAACGGCAGAAATCTTCCTGCTCCCACCGCAACGACCATGTATACGATTACGATCACATACGCGCGGATATCCTGACTACTGTAGACAAGCGGCTTCATCTTTGTTCTGCCTTCTCCGCCACGATAGCACCTGGACTCCATTGCCATGGCAAGGTCATTGGCTCTCCGGAACGCTGAAACGAACAGCGGCACGAGAATCGGAATCATGGCCTTGGCCTTCTGGATAATATTTCCGCTGTCCAGATCTGCTCCTCTTGCGATCTGGGCTTTCATGATTTTATCCGTCTCCTCCAGAAGAATCGGAATGAACCGAAGTGCAATGGACATCATCATTGCGATTTCATGTACCGGCACATGCAGATGATTCAGCGGACGCAAGAGACTTTCGATGGCATCGGTCAGTGCCGTCGGCGTTGTCGTGAACGTCATCAAAGATGCGCCCATGATCAGATAAATCAGACGGATTGCCATGTAAACTGCTGTCCGAAGCCCTTCTTCCGTCACCCGGAACATCCAGATGTGAACCAGAGTTCTGCCACCGGTTGTCAAAAACAGATTGAAGAGAATCGTAATCAGCAGCAGAATGAAGATCGGCTTCAATCCTTTGAGAATATATTTTACCGGAACTTTGGACAATTTGATGCATCCAAAGAGAAAGATCGTGGCAATCAGATAGCCCGGAATGCTCCGGAATAAAAATAGCGAAATCAGATACAACAGTGTACTGACAATCTTTACACGCGGGTCCAGTTTATGAACAAGGCTCTTCGCCGGATAATACTGGCCTATTGTAATATCTCGTATCATTGTTTTAATACCCTTTCTATTTCATCGGCTGCTTCCTCCACAAGAGTGATATCTGTAGAAACCGGAACTCCCGATTCTCGCAGTTCGTGCATAAGATATGTCACTTCCGGTGCGGCAAGTCCCACTTCTTCCAGCCGTTTATAATGTCGGAAAACCTGTTTCGGTGTGTCATCAAAAATCTTTTCTCCGTGATTCATGACAATGATCCGGTCCACATATTTGGCAACGTCCTCCATACTGTGGGAAACCAGAATTACTGTCATATGGGTGGTCTTCTGGAGCAGTGCAATCTGATCCAGAATGTCATCCCGTCCTTTCGGGTCCAGTCCCGCTGTCGGCTCGTCCAGTACCAGCACCTTCGGGCGCATGGCAAGGACACCTGCAATGGCCGCCCTTCTCTTTTGTCCTCCGGAAAGATCGAACGGAGATGCATTGTATAAAGACTCTGGAAAACCAACCATCTCCAGTGCCTCTTTTGCTCTCTTCTTACATTCCTCCTCGGAAAGCCCCTGATTTTTCGGGCCGAAGCAGACATCGCTCAATACATCCGCTTCAAAGAGCTGATGCTCCGGATACTGGAACACCAGTCCCACCTGCTGCCGGAGAGCTTTCATAGAGTAACCCTCTTTATAAATATTTTCACCGTCAAAATACAATTCTCCGCCGGTAGCACGGATCAGACCGTCCAGATGCTGGATCAGCGTAGATTTCCCGGATCCGGTATGTCCGATGATGCCGATAAATTCGCCCTGCCAGATATCCAGATTGACATCCTTCATGGCCTGCTTTTCGTAGGCAGTTCCCGGACTGTAGACATAATTCAGCCCGCGAAGGCTTAAAATCGGCTCCCCGTCCGGTCGGGTACGCGCGTGATCTTTGACCACTTCCGGCGGCAGGGAATTCTGAAGAACTCCTCTCTCCTTTGCAAGGACACAAACCTCCTGACAAAGCTTCTGTCTCGTCAGCGTTCCCGCGGAAACCGGAAATCCTTTTTTAATCAGCGCATCCGCTACTGCTGTCGCCTGCGGCACATCCAGACGGTAATGCTTTAACAGATCCACCTGCGAGAAGATCTGCGTTGGATTTCCCTGCATGACGACTTTCCCTTTATCCATTACATAAATATAGTCGGCATCCGTCACCTCTTCCATATAATGGGTGATCAAAATGACCGTCACCTTCTCCTGCCGCTGCAGATCCCGGACCGTCCGGATCACTTCCTTCCGGCCATTCGGATCCAGCATCGCCGTCGGCTCATCCAGCACAATACACTCCGGCCGCATGGCAACCACACCTGCAATTGCCACCCGCTGCTTCTGTCCGCCGGAAAGCTTGTTCGGCGAACTGTAACGATATTCCAGCATACCTACTTTTTCCAGCGCATCCTCTACTCTTTTCCAGATCTCCTTTGACGGCACCCCCAGATTCTCCGGGCCGAATCCAACATCCTCTTCCACCACCGTGGCAATGATCTGATTGTCTGGATTCTGGAACACCATCCCCGCACTCTGGCGGATGTTCCACAGCTCATCCTCATCTTTGGTATCCCGGCCGCCGACCCACATCGTGCCGCCTCCCGGAATTAAAAGCGCATTGATATGCTTTGCAAACGTGGATTTTCCGGAACCATTGTGTCCCAAAATGGCAATAAACTGCCCCTTTTCAATCTCCAGATCTACCTCATCAATGGCCCGCTGCTTCCCGATGACATTTCCTTCCTCGTCTCGTTTCTCATATTCAAATACAAGCTTGTCGGTTTTTACCATACTCATCTGCAGTCAACCTCTTACTTCTTCATTTTTCACCATATTTCGTATAGTGTACCACATTCCCGGTCATTAGTAAAATGGAAAAAGAGCTGCCGCCAGAACCAGCAACAGCTCGCATCTCTCTCTAATCGTGCATTTCGTCTTCCTTTTCTTGCTGAAAACCTCGGCAGCACTCTTCTAGCAGCCGGAAAAAATTCTCTGCATGCCACCCGTCATTTACCGCATGGTGAAACTCTACTGTTACAGGCATTTTCATCCGTCCGTTTTCCTCATGATACTTTCCAATCATCACAAAAGGAATGTAACTGACATTGTCCGTTCCATACTTTGTAAAAGAATTCGGCTTGGCGTACGAAAGACTCGTGTAAACAGTATTCGGCATCGTGGAAATATGCACGTCATCCATCGCCTTTTGCTGATAGGCATACAGGCTGCTGCATTTTTCCGCTTCTTTCTTATCCTTTAAAAACGCCTCATAGAACTTCTGGAAATCCTCCTGGTATCCTGTCCGTTGATGTGTAAAAAGATGATCCGTGTTCTTGCGCATCAAAGTATAATGAGTATTCACATGATCCCATACGCAGACTTGACCGTCCACTTTTGCATACCGGTATCTTTCATCCAAATTGACTGTCTTGGTAATACAATAACAGATAGAAGGATAAAATTTCCATTGATGTTTATGAATCGTCTCCAGGAATTCCGTAATATCAATCTCAACTGTCAGATAAAAAAGATAGCCGTGAAACAATTCATAAATCTCTTTTCGATCCCAGTTTTCATAGTCGATTTTCTTTTTCATCTTCCTGTTCCTTTTAACCTAGATCGTTTCCGGTTCCGGATATTCTTCGCCGAATGTCTCCACCGTAACTTTTTTCATTCTCTGGGTTTCCAGCGGACGGTCACTGTAGTCTGTCGCTGTCTCAGCAATCTTATTGACCACGTCCATTCCCTCTGTCACCTTTCCAAATGCTGCGTAAGCGCCGTCCAGATGCGGAGCCGCTTCATGCATAATAAAAAACTGGCTTCCCGCAGAATCCGGATGCATCGCACGTGCCATGGAAAGCACACCCGGCGTATGCTTCAGATCATTTGTCACACCATTCTGCGCAAACTCACCCTTAATGGAATAACCAGGGCCGCCCATACCTGTACCATTCGGGCATCCTCCCTGAATCATAAATCCACGGATAACTCTGTGGAAAATCAATCCATCATAAAATCCCTTTCCTGCAAGAGACACAAAATTTCGAACTGTATTCGGGGCAATTTCCGGATATAACTCCGCCTTGATGATATCCCCGTTCTCCATCTCAAACGTAACTACTGGATTTGCCATATCATTTCTCTCCTTTATCTTTATTAGGCTAAAACGATTGTAACACACTCCTCTGCGGCAGGCAAGCCGCCACACTCTGACGTCAACCTCTTTTCTGTAATACAATCCGGAAGGCTCGGCCTGCATAATTCCGGCCATTACTTTTCGGACAGCTCATACAAAATCATACCGCCCTTCTCCTCACAGCCCGTATTCCAGATCTCGTGAAAGGAAAAAGCCTTCTTCTCTCCGTAAGTCGCCGTCTGAATCAGAAAATCCTTCTCCGTCTCCTCATAGCCTATCACCATAAACCAGTGCCAGATATAATCCTCAAACACCTCCCGGTTTTGATGACGTAAAAGCAGAAACGGCACCGGATACCCTCTATCCATCCGCTCCTTCAAAGCCTCCTTCGCTTTTCCTTCCGGCTCTCCGCCCCACAAAATCTCCATCCGAAGTTTCGGCCTTTCCGGATCCGGATGATCCTCAAGATACCGTGAAAAACCATCCACAAACCACTCCGGATTCTTCACGCCTCCAACCCGCGGCTTGATATACGGCTTCATCATCTGGCTGAACACAACATAGTCATCCTTATTCAGATTTTCAATGTCAAACGGATACCATCCTGTATTTCCAAATCTCTTTCCAAAATAAATACACGTATCACAAGCCGCCGCTGCTGCACAGCCACCAATATGCATCACTACATTCGAAAACCAGTCCTGATTCCCTCCAACAGCACCATCAATCCCAAAATAATCCAGCTCCAACATAGTTACCATCACCCTTTTACGGGGACGTGTTCCGATGCACCGGAACACGTCCCCAAAATACAGTTGTTTTTTAATTATCTGTCAATATAGATTATTGCTTCGTACGGACGTAATATTCCGTCTGTGTTTTCTGTGTTATAGTTATGTATCAGTTTTTCTGTTTTATTCCATTTTTCTATCAGTCTGCATGGTGCCGGTGTAGCTGTAAAGTTTGCGATGACGCACATTGTTTCTGTTTCAGTTGTGCGTGTGTATGCAAAAATCTGTGAGTCTTCTTCAAGCAGGAGATGGAATTCTCCTTCTGTGAAGATTTCGTTTGCCTTCCGTAATTTTATCAGCTTTTTATAGTAGTTGTAAATAGAATCTGGATCTTTGGTTTCATTTTCTGCATTGATTTCTGTGTAGTTTGGATTGACTTCGATCCATGGGGTTCCTGTGGTAAATCCTGCGTTTGTGCTGTCGTTCCACTGCATTGGTGTCCGTGCGTTATCGCGGCTTTTTGCGTAAATGGATTTCATAATATCTTCTTTTTTGTATCCTGCTTCCAGCCGCTCCTCGTACATATGGAGTGTCTCGATATCGCGGTAATGGGTAATATCCGGGAATCTTACGTTTGTCATTCCCAGTTCTTCTCCCTGATAAATATATGGAGTTCCCTGCATTCCGTGTAGAATGGTTGCAAGCATTTTGGCGGATTCTACGCGGTATTCTTTGTCATTTCCCCATCTGGATACGATTCTTGGAAGGTCATGGTTGTTCCAAAACAGGCTGTTCCAGCCGCTTCCGTGCAGTTCTTTCTGCCATTTTGCAAAGTTTTTCTTCAGTTCCACAAATGGAAGCGGGCTGAGGTCCCATTTTTCTTTTCCTTCTTCCTGATCCAGCATCACGTGCTCAAACTGGAATACCATGGAAAATTCGCTGCCGTCCGGATTGCTGTAACGTTTTGCCCGTTCCGGGTCCGCGCCCCATGTTTCACCGACCGTAATCAGATCTGCCTTCTGGAATGTTTCTTTACTTAACTCCCGCAGAAATTCATGCAGTTTTGGACCGTTTGTCGTGATTTTCTTATCTGGTTCTTTGGCAATCTGATCGATGACATCCAGACGGAATCCTCCAACACCTTTGTCCATCCACCAAAGAATCATATCGTAAATCTCCCGTCTGACCTTTGGATTTTCCCAGTTTAAGTCAGGCTGTTTTACAGAAAACTGATGGAAATAATACTGACCAAGCTCCGGTACCCATTCCCAGGCCGAACCGCCAAAGGATGCCTTCATATCATTCGGGAGCACTCCTTCCTCACCATCACGCCAGACATAGTAGTCGTGGTACGGATTATCCTTGCTTTTCTTCGCCTCCTGAAACCAACGGTGTTCATCGGAAGAATGGTTCAGCACCAGATCCATAATAATTTTGATATTTCTTTTTTTTGCTTCCGCAATCAACTGCTCCATGTCGTCCAGTGTTCCAAACATCGGATCAATATTTTGATAGTCCGAAATGTCGTACCCATTGTCGTCCTGCGGAGACTGACACACCGGCGAAAGCCAGAGTGCGTCCACTCCAAGATCCGCCAGATAATCCAATCTAGAAATAATACCCGGAAGATCACCGATTCCATCCCCGTTACTATCCTGAAAACTCCTTGGATAAATCTGATATACTACCTTATCCTGCCACCACTTTCTTGCCATAACAAAACTCCTCCTTTGACTTTTTTCAGTACCCTGGCATCTCCAAATCGCCGCCTAGAACTGTCACATTTTCTCATACAATATTAAAAACTCGCTCTATTCTGAAATTTTTCATTGGGGACAGGTTCCGTTGCATCGGTACACGTCCCCAACAAAAGGGTTAACTGTATTATACTTGCATTTTTTGTTTTTTTCTTGTATTATTATCTTACTATTTTGTACGATTCTGCTTTTCAGGTCCTATAAGCCCTAAAAAAACCTATAAGTGCTCAACAGGTTGGGAGGTGTATTGGATGTGTGCTGATATGGATCTTCGTGATCGTTCGTTTTTGATGAAGCGTGAGGGTGTGCGGCATGGGGACCGGCTGTTTCCGCTTGAGAAGTATGATGTGGTGTTGTCGGAGGAGTTTCCTCTGGTGCCGGCGCACTGGCATGAGGAGGCGGAGTTTACCTGGATCCGGTCTGGTTCGTGTGTGTATCATATTGATTTGTGTGATTATCCGGTTGGGGAGGGGGATGTGATTTTGCTGCCGCCGCGTGTGCTGCATTCTGCGGGTTCGTTCCCGGAGAGCCGGATGGTTTCGGAGTCCTTTGTGTTTCATATGAATTTTCCGGGTGCGGGTGGTTCGGATCTCTGCAGTATGAAATATCTTCGTCCGTTTGCAAACCGGGAGGTGCAGTTTCCGTATGTGTTTTCTTCCGGCCATTCTGTGAATCCGCATCTGCGGGATCTGATGTCCCGTCTGAGCAAGTTGTATGAGTCCCAGGAGGAGGGCTATGAGCTTTTGATGAAGTCCTTGTTTCTGGAGTTATTTTACCGGATCTGGTCGTTCCGCCTTCAAAAGACGGCCTCCGTTTCTTCCAGGGAGCAAAGCGAGAAGCTGAAACTGGTGCTGGACTACATTGATCTCCACTTGGAATCTCCCATTACAGTTTCCACGCTTGCCGAAATCTGCTGTTTCAGTGAATCGCATTTTATGCGGTTTTTTAAGACCCATGTAGGAATGACCTGTACGGAGTACATCAATGCGCTTCGCCTGGAAAGGGCCTGGCAGCTGCTGCAAAGCGGCAGGTATTCTGTCATTGATGCGGCCTTTTCCAGTGGATTTCACAACCTTTCTTATTTTTATCGGGTCTTTAAGAAAAAGTACCATATGACGCCAAAGGAGGCCTTAACCCAAGTGGAATAACGAAACCGGACGCCGGAAGTCTGCCCTTCAAAAGCGATCCTGTCGGATCGAATCGGGCGCCTCCCGGCGTCTTTTGTATCCATCCTGGCTCTTTATTCTTCTGTAATGGTAACGTTTGGCTCCGGTTCTGCGTCCGTCACCTGAATGCGGTACGTCTTCCCATCCTTCTCCCAGATGGTTTCGTACTGTCCATCCCTTCGGATTTCCTCCGTAATATCCCGCTCTTCTTCCCCAAGAACCAGTCCGATAGTCTGCTGATCTTCATGCCGTACCACAGACACGCCAAGTTTCTCTGCTTCTGTCATTTCTCTGCTGGTCCTGGTTCCTTCTTCCATATGGATCACATACTGATCCCCTTTTTTCTCCAGTCCGGCTCCAATCTGAAGGACTTTCCCGTCTGCAAAAAATTCCACCTGAAACTGTCTGGCCGCCGCTGTGCCTACGATCGAGCAGGCAAACATTCCAATGCAGGCCGCCGCAAGAACCACTGCCTTTCTCCGGGCCGGCCTTCTGGCCGCCCGCTTCCTCTGCATCACCTTGTTCACTGCATGTTGATCCGGCCTGAGCCTGGTGCATGCCATTTTATAAATTTCCATTTCTCTGAACCCGTCTGTCTGATTCATAACGTAATCTCTCCTTTCCATCCGCCATTTCCCATGTCTGCTTTAACTTCTTCCTCGCCCTCGCAAGCTGAGTCTGAATGGTGGATTCCTTTTTCCCAAGCATTCCTGCAATCTCTCTGATGGAATATTCTTCGTAATAATAAAGATAAATGACGACTCTGTATTTTCTTGGGAGCAAAAGTACATCCGCCAGAACTCCCTCCTCTGTCGTCAGATCCGCCGGACTTCCGGATACCAATGTGTCCGCTCCCGGATGCAGTTCTTCCAGAAGTGCTTCCCGTTTCCGGAAGGGCTTTGCAAACAGTCGCCTGGATTCCCGGACGGTCACCTGAATCAGCCATCTGCGCAGGTGCTCCTCACTTTGAAATTCCGGTACGAACCGGTACAGCCGAAGAAATACATTCTGCATGACGTCCTCTGCATCGGCATGATTTCTGCAGTCGTGGAGGGCAATCCGGTACACCATCGGGCTGTATGTTGTCACAATTTCGTTATATCGTTCGTTGTCCACTGTCTTCCTCCGCCGAAACATATTTTCTGAAAAGCTTTTCACTTATCATACCTGAAAAAAGTGGAAAAATCCCACTTTTTCGGATTTTCTTTCGATCGTTCTCCTGCTATAATGGAAAGACAGTGTTTGGGATGGCCGGAAAAGAAAGGAATGATCATGATGAATCAGGATTATCAAGAAGAACTCCTGCATCTGGAAAGCTGTCTTTCCGTGATTCAGGAAAATATCCGGCTGTATGAGGCCAGAGAACAGGCCTCGCGAAAAGAGGTTACAGCGTTGTTTCAGGCTGTCCGCAAGGGGGAGGGGGATTCCTACGGTCAGCTGGTCGCAAGCCAGAATATTCTGGAGCATGTGCAAAATACCCTCCGCAAAAACAGATCGGCGCTGCATCAGCCGTATTTCGGGCGGATTGTCTACGACGATCTGACCTACGAGGCCTCGGAATGCTGCTATATCGGGAAAAACGGCATTTCGAAAAATCAGACCGACGTGATTGTCGTGGACTGGCGGGCTCCGGTGGCCAATGTGTACTATGAAAACAGTCTGGGAAACGGACATTACGCCGTTCCCGGATCCAGCGATGTGGAAATCGATCTCCACCAGAAACGGACCTACGACATTTCCGATGGCACGCTGCACGGCTACTACGATGATGATATCGCCGCCAATGACGACCTGCTGGTGAAATATCTTTCTCAGAATAAGGACGCCGTGCTGGGGGATATCATCGCCACCATCCAGAAGGAGCAGAATACCATCATCCGGGATCTGCCCAGCAAAAATATCATCGTCCAGGGTGTGGCCGGCAGCGGAAAAACAACGGTGGCCCTCCACCGGATCTCGTACCTTCTGTACAACTACGAAGATCTCTACAAGCCCTCCGAGTTCTGCATCATCGGAAGCAGCGACATGCTCCTGCACTATATCCGGAGCGGTCTGCCGGAGCTGGATGTCCACCATATCCACGAAATGCGGATGGATGAAATCTTCCCGTATCTGATGGAGAAAGCCTGGAAAAAGCAGTATCAAATCGTTCCGGATTATCCGGAGGCGGAAATCAAGAGCCACCTGCCTTTTATCCGGGCACTGGACCGGTTTCTGGCAGAACTTACCGAGGAAGCACTGAACCTTTCGGATATCACGGATCCGGATCTGGGCGTGGTGCTCTCTCTGGAGAGCATGCTGGAGGCAAAAAGCTATCACCCGGAAGATTCTCTCTATCAGTTCGAGAAACACTTAAATGAACGGATTCTCTCCCGGCTGAAATTTCTCTGCACCGAGCGGTCATCCGATTTTAAGAAAGCCAAACGCCAGGCATTCCGGAAGTATTTTGACTCTTCCGTCCACAAATGGACGGTTCCGGGACTTTACCTTGCATTTCTCACCGAATTGGAAGAACAGGATTCCTCTCTTGATTTTTCTGCGACAAAAGCCGGTGTTTCAAAAGGGAAAACCGATGTTTACGATGCGGCCGCCTTTGGCCTCATTTACCGCCGGATCTTCCAAAAACAGGATCAGGATGTATTCAGCCAGATCTTTATCGATGAGGCTCAGGATTTCGGTGAAACCGTCTATTATGTCCTCAAGCAGATGCTTCATGACTGTTACTTTACCATTATGGGGGACGTCTCCCAGAACATCCGCTACGAGACCGGCATGAACGACTGGGAACAGCTCAAAGAAGCCATGTTTGATTCTCCAAAGGACAGCTTCTACCTTCTGCTGAAAAGTTACCGGAATACCATAGAAATTTCCCGCTTTGCAGGGCAAGTCCTTCAGCGGGCTTCCCAGGGCGGCTACCAGATCGATCCGGTGATCCGCCATGGTCAGCCGGTATCCATTCTGCAGGCAGAGCCTTCCGGACTCTTCTACCAGCTGCAGGAGACTCTCCGGCACGTCCGGGAAAAGAAGTTTGAAACCATCGCCGTCATCTGCCGGACGCCGGAAGAGGCCGCAGAGCTGAAATCCGGCCTTGGCATCCCTCTGGAAGAGGACGACAACAGCTTCCACAACGGCGTCATGGTGCTTCCGGTCTCTCTGACCAAAGGTCTGGAGTTTGACTGTGTCATCCTCTGGAAGCCGGACGAAGACCACTATCAGGATCATCCAAAGGACGCAAAGCTCCTCTATGTGGCCATCACCCGTGCCCTCCACGAACTCTATCTTCTGACGGACCGGCCGCTTACTCCTCTTCTTTTGACTTCCACAGGCAGCGAAAGTGTGCTAAAATAAGGCCGTACAAAGGGAAACAGGACTCAGGGAGGGATACCTATGATCATCGAAGGAAATCCAAAACAAAAAGAAGCAATGGAAGCCTTTCACCGTGGCGACCGCGCCGAAGGACTGCGGCTTCAGGAGGAGTTTGCCTCCGCATTCCGGGAAGAATATAAGGACAAGGATCACTGCCCTTGCCAGAAAGCCTGCCGCTACCACGGCAACTGCAAGGAATGTGTAGCCATCCACCGGGCTCATCAGGAACATGTACCGAATTGCATGCGCCCGCTCCTAAATAAGAAAATCCGGGCACTTTCCGAGCTCACCGAGCACACGATCGCTCTGGAAATTGAGCCGCCAAAAGAAGTGCTGAGGAAAGAAGTTCAGAAATAAAAACAGCCCCATGCTGCAGCTTTGTTATAGTTGCAGTATGGGGTATCTTTTCTGATTCTTTAATAGACGTCCGAAACAGACTTGATAAGCTCTCTTTGTCACCGGACTCCATGACAGCAGATCAATTCTCCAACTGGAGCCTTCAAAATCCCGGCGATTCTCTCACATTTTACCATCATCAAATGGTAAATGTTCTTGTCCGTGCATTCACTGAGACTTTCAAAATTGCCCTGACCTTTGCTGATAATAACATCCGCCTTTTCAAACACATTCCGAAATTGCAAAGAAGTATCTGACAGTACCGTACCAAGGGCTCCGCTTCCGTTCTCGATCACCTCTGCCACTCTTTCCATTCCTGTCATGCGGGCATCCAGAATCGTCACATCATTGACAATCGGTTCCCCTCTGACTCCATATGTAACGGAAAGATCTGGATACTGCTTCCGGATTTCTTCTATAAACAGTTTATCCAACACAATTTCTCCGCAGTTATCCCCTATATACAACACACTTTTTGCATCTTTCAAATCTTTAAAGAGCTGCCCGCTGTCATCCACCGCCAGCATTCCATTCATCCGATGGTATACTTCTTCCATCACAAAACGGACTTCTCTGCTCCCTGCAAAATCAATCTGATTTCCAGCGGCTGCCAGACGCAGGGCACCACAAAGCGGGTCTTCTGAGCGCTTCACCGACAAGCGAAGTTCTTCCTCCTCATCCATATCCAGCAGACGGATCACACGATACACCTGATTTAAATTACAGAGCATACACGCATGATGCATTAACATATACTTTCCTCTCCCATTTCTTCTGCAATGAATTCGTCCGCATCCAGCAGGTTGATATGGCAGTAGCCGGCCGGATTCTTATCCAGGTAATCCTGATGGTATTCTTCTGCATCATAAAAGCAGGCAAGGGGCATGCATTCTGTCACAACCGGATTTGCATACTTCTGCTTCTCCTTCTCGATTGCCGCCTCAATCACGGGCCGGTCCTCTACATCCACATAATAGATGCCGTTCCGGTACTGTTCCCCAACGTCACCGCCCTGCCGGTTGAGCTCCGTCGGATCCACAACCTTGAAAAAGGCTTTTAATAACAGTTCCAGGGAAATCTGTTCCGGATCATACACGACCTTCACCGTCTCCGCGTGCCCTGTCGTATTGCTGCAGACCTCCTGATACGTCGGATTCTCCGTTCTGCCATTGGCATATCCGGCCGTCGTCTCTGCAACACCCGGCAGCTTTTTCATAAATGCTTCCATTCCCCAGAAGCACCCTCCAGCAAAATAGATTGTTTTCATATTTATGTCCTCCTTATGCAAATTGTTCTCTTCCTGATGCTTTTTCCAGGAGAGCGGATAAGGTGTATTCGGACTCCCCATCAAAACCACATCCGGTATAAAAAACTCTTCGTTCTGTTCCTGATCCGTCCAAACCAATTTTAAAGAAGTTTTTGGAATTCCTCCACCGTCATTCCACATTCCACGGCCGCCTGTTCCACGGTCAGCACCTGCTTCCGATACAAATCAATTAATGTCTGTTGAATTCCCTGTTGAATTCCCTCCTGGATTCCCTGGCGCATTCCTTTTTCGTGTCCCTCCTTGAGTGCGCGCTCTGCTGCACGCTCTGCCGCATGTTTGAAATGCTCATAGTCGCGGATCGCCCGTTCCCTCGCTTCATATTCGCGCCTTTTTTCTTCATCCTGGCTCATTTCCAACAGGTCTTCGTATGCCTCTTCCAAATATGGATTTTCTTTTGCCAATTCTTCCATCTCCTTTTTGTCCGGCCCCCGGAAGAATTTCATCCATGCTACAATCCCGTCCGGATCCTGATAACCTTCCGGTATCTTGGGCAGTTCCAGAATCTGAATCTCCATCTTATCGCTGTACAGCTTCATGGTCTTGTTATCCCGAAAATTGATCACGTGGTAACTGATGTCATCATCATGGAAATATGTGAAATTCAGGATTCCGACCTGGATGCACTTCTGAAGTTTCTCATACCCTTCTCCTTTTTTCAGCTGATCGGCAAACATCTTGCACAGATAAAACATCTGCCGCTCGTCCCAGTAATCCACATAGGCAACCTGCATCTCCATGTCGATCTGAACTCCGTTCCGTAAAAGGACGTGTACATCCAGAATGCCCTGTTTTTCCTCTTCGGACCGCCGGGAAAGCTCATTTTTCAGCAGAATCGTCTCGCCGATTTCTTCGGGTGGGACTTTCAGCAGCACTGCAATAAATCCCTGTCTCGTCTTTGGATTGCGCATCAGCTCTTTGAAACACCAGTCCACATAGGGTTTCATGATAAATTCTTCCTGGCCGTTTGTGATTTTTTGATTGGTTTCATTTGTTCTCATAGACAGTCTCCTTTCTGAGATGGCTTTTGCATCTGCCTGATAAGGAACTGTTCTTCTTTCTACAGTGTACCATAATCCATGAAAGCCGAAAAGGTCTGTTCTTTTCTGACAGATGTCTCTGCCGTATTCAGTTTGATTGATTGGATAATCCGGCGAACGCCGTTGAATGAGAAAAGCAGAATGCTTTTCAGATAGTGTTATCTTATCACAGTGACCTGGATAACTCCATAAAAAATCGGAGAATTCTTTCTAAACTTTTTAAAATATTCTACGTGTTCATGTATGAAAAGACGGAACGGGCTGTCCCTTGTTCCGTCTTTTCAATAGACCTATGGCGTTTCTTTTCTGGCGGCTTTCCTTCCCTGCCGGATCTCCTCCATGAAATCGCTCATCTCTTCGGAGAGCTGGTCGAAGAGATAGGTTCTCCCTTTTGTGTCCTGGTGGTCCAGATACGTTTCCCTGATCTCGATACTGGCCTGTTCGATTTCTTCCTTCAGTCCTTTTGCAGAAAGCCTTCTTGCGCCCTGTCCCATGATGATGATCTGCTCCAGTCCGTCCGATGTGGCGACAGTCACCTGGTGGGTACGGCCGATTTTATGTACCGTCTTTTCGATATACTGATCCGCTGTCTCAGCTTCTTTTGTATAGACGACATAGATATTGTGGTACTTCTGTACCTCACCCGGATGTCCTTCCACTTTGTAGGCGTCAAATACAAGGATCAGGGTCTGCTTTTTGAAACCCTGATAATTGCTCAGGATATCCATCAGTTTATCTCTTGCCGCCTGGATATTGATTTTGGACAGCTCTTTTAATTCCTCCCACGCAAAGATAATGTTATAGCCGTCTACAAGGAGGTATTCTTCCTCCTCCTTCTTTTTCGCGTAGACGGTCTTCGGCGCCCTGGAAAGGGTTTTGTTTTTTTGTTTCTGGTATCCGTATTTTCGTTCCTGGCCGGACCCGTAGGTACGGTTGAAGATCTCTTCCAGTTCTTTCTCGTCTCCCCAGCCGTAACTGGAGGTCAGGGTATAGGAACGGGGTGCGGCCGCTTCTTCCCGGGGTTTTTCTTCTTTCAGGCAGCTTTCCAGATGCATATAATTTTCTACCTGATCCCACTCCACATAAAATCCGGCACCATGGGCACAGAATACGGATCCCGCCGGGTTGTCCGCATCCAGCTGCGGCCGGTATCCTGCCGCCTCGATGATTTCCTCCGCATTGTGGCATGGCTCGTACCCTTTCAGAGTGCAGGACATCCTTCCAAGCCCTTTCGTATAGGCAATGACTTCCATCTGGTACCCCTGAAGCTCCGATACGGGAACGCTGCCGCGCAGGACGGCGCGGTCCATCTCCTGCTCCGGAGGCGCAAAGGAGCCGCCCATCTTCTGGATGTCCGTCATAGCTCGCCCGATGGATTCCTGCGGGACTTCCAGAATAAAGTCGTAGACCGGTTCCAGCAGGATACTTTCCGCCTTCATCAGTCCCTGCCGGACAGCGCGGTACGTCGCCTGCCGGAAGTCTCCGCCTTCTGTATGTTTCTGGTGGGCTCTTCCGGATGCCAGGGTGATTTTCAGATCGGTGATTTCCGATCCGGTCAGAACTCCTGGATGCTTCCGCTCTGCCAGATGGGTCAGGATCAGACGCTGCCAGTTCTTATCCAGCACATCGTCGCTGCACTGATTGTCGAGAACGAGTCCGCTGCCCCGCTCACCCGGTTCCAGAATCAGATGGACTTCCGCATAGTGGCGGAGGGGCTCAAAGTGGCCCACCCCTTCTACTTTCTTCGTAATGGTTTCCTTGTATACAATGCTTCCGGAGCCAAATTCGGCACGGACGCCGAACCGCTCTTCAATCATGCTTTTCAGGATTTCGATCTGAACCTCGCCCATCACCTGGACATGGATCTCTTCGGCCTGCTCATTCCATACGATGTGCAGTTCCGGTACTTCCTCCTCCAGCTGCCGGAGTTTCAGAAGCATCAGGTGAACGTCCTCCCCGTCCGGGAAAAGGATCTGATAGGAGAGCACCGGCTCCAGCATCGGCACCTGGGCGTCCTCCTCCATTCCAAGTCCTTCCCCGGACCAGCTGGAATCCAGTCCCGCCACGGCGCAGACCATCCCGGCGGAAGCCTCCTCCACCGCCTGATAGGAGGCACCGGAGTAAATCCGGATCTGATGAACCTTTTCCTCCCAGGTCTCTTCCGGGTCCTGCTGTTTTCTGCCCCTTAAAATGTCCTTGACTTTCAGTGTCCCGCCGGTGATTTTCAGATAGGTCAGGCGGGTCCCGGACGGATCTCTTGCAATCTTGTAGACCTTTGCCCCGAAGACATCCGGATAGGATGGTGCGGTTGTAAAGGTGTCAAATACCTGAAGGAATTCCTCCACTCCCTGCATCTTCAATGCAGATCCAAAGCAGCACGGGAACAGCTTTCTCTCCCGGATCAGAGTCCTTACCGCCTCATCCTCGATCTCTCCGGTCTCCAGATAATATTCCAGAAGAGATTCTTCGCACACTGCGATATTTTCCAACAGTTCCTCCCGGCTCTGGTCTTTGCCAAAGTCCACACACCGCTCGTCCAGCTCTTTCTTTAGTTCCTGCAGAAGGGCCGTCCGGTCCGTCCCCGGCTGGTCCATCTTGTTTACAAAAAGAAAAACCGGAATCTCATACCGGTCCAGCAGGGTCCAGAGGGTGCGCACCTGTCCCTGGACGCCGTCCGCCCCGCTGATCACCAGCACCGCATAATCCAGTACCTGAAGGGTTCGTTCCATCTCCGCGGAAAAATCTGCGTGGCCCGGCGTATCCAGGAGCGTCACCTGCCTGTCCCCGATCACGGTCTGTGCCTGTTTGGAAAAAATCGTAATGCCGCGGTCCTTTTCCAGCTCGTAGGTATCCAGAAACGCATCTTTATGATCGACTCTTCCAAGCGTCCGGATTTGTCCGCTCTGATATAAAATACTCTCGGCCAGCGTCGTCTTTCCCGAATCCACATGGGCGACCAGACCGAGACAAATCTGTTTGTCTTTATTTCCAGACGTATCTTCCATATGAAAATACCCCTTTCTGTTCGATAGTACAGATACTATCATAACACAGAAAGGGGACGTCTATAAAGGGAATTCTCCCGCTTTTTCACCTCCGAATCCTTTTTCTTTTTCCCTCAGTATGATATACTGGGTATATGTCACCCGTTTTCCAGGGGAATGGAAGCGGCTGTGCGCAGAGAATCCTTCAGACAGGATTCTTTTTTGTGGAATGAAATACCTTGCTTCGATAAGGTACAAAAGATATGAGGAGGTTTTTGAAATGGAAGAAAATGAAAAGATTGTGCTGTTTGAAAAGGCATCAATCCCCTCGGCGGTTGCCAAGCTGTCGGTTCCCATGATTTTCAGTTCTCTTGTCATGGTGCTCTACAACATGGCGGACACCTATTTCGTGGGAATGCTCAACAATCCGGTGGAAAATGCCGCAGTTTCCCTTGCCGCTCCGGTGCTGCTTGCGTTTAATGCCATCAACAACCTGTTTGGCGTTGGAACATCCAGCATGATGAGCCGGGCGCTTGGACGAAAGGACTATGAGGTGGTATCGGAAAGTTCAGCTTTTGGATTTTACTGCTCTTTGATCTGCGGAGTGCTATTCGGTCTGCTGTGCGGACTGTTTCACGGACCTTTACTGACCCTGATCGGGGCGGATGAGACGACACGTGCCGCCACTCAGGGATATATGTTCTGGACAGTTTATCTTGGAGCAGCCCCTTCCATTTTGAATGTCGTCATGGCCTATCTGGTCCGCTCGGAAGGTGCGGCCCTTCATGCCAGCATCGGGACGATGAGCGGATGTATCCTGAATATGATTCTGGACCCGATTTTCATTCTTCCGTGGGGCTTCCACATGGGTGCGGCAGGCGCCGGACTTGCCACCTGTATTTCCAACTGTGTGGCCTGCCTGTATTTTTTCGTTCTTCTTTATGTAAAACGGGGAAATACCTTTGTCTGCATCAATCCAAAGAAATTCCGGATCAAGCGCCAGATCATCAGGGAGGTCTGCGGTGTCGGCATCCCGGCTTCCATCCAGAACCTGCTCAACGTGACCGGGATGACGGTCCTGAACAATTTTACTTCCGCCTACGGGGCGGACGCCGTGGCCGCCATGGGAATCGCCTACAAGATCTACATGGTTCCGATGCAGGTGGCAATGGGATTCTCCCAGGGAATCATGCCGCTTGTAAGCTATAACTTTGCTTCCGGCAACCGGAGAAGGATGAAAGATACCATTCTCTTTGCCTTGAAGCTGATCGTCCCGGTCCTTGCAGTAGTGACGGTTCTTTATTATATCAATGCCGGACGGCTCATCAGCCTGTTTATGAACAATGAAGCGATCATCGCATACGGAACCCGGTTCCTCCATGGATTCGGACTTGGCATCTGCTTTATCAGCGTAGACTTCCTGGCAGTGGGTGTCTTCCAGGCACTGGGATTCGGAAGATATGCTCTTCTGTTTGCGGTCATGCGGAAGCTGATCCTGGAAATTCCGGCACTTCTTATCCTGAATATGATTTTCCCGCTCTACGGACTGGCTTACGCGCAGTGTACAGCGGAATTCATTCTCTGCATCTGTGCAATCCTGATGCTCCGGCACATTTTCCGGACCTATCAGGATACAAAAGAATACGCTTCTTCCCATTAAATAAAAGAGGAAACCGGTTATATCCGTTTTCCTCTTTTTTCTCATATCTTTCCCGCAAATCCGGTATTTATGCAATATACTTTGTTATGATCTGATTCACCTCTTCCGAGTTATCATATGCTCTGACTGCCTGCAGAAAATCTTCTGTCCTCGCTTCTTTCATACACCAGTTTCTGTAATACTGCTGGAGCATGGAGAAAAATTTTCCATCACCCATGGCATTCTGCAGTTCATACAAAAAGCAGGAGCCTCCAGTATAGACATACTCGGAATACGTATCCACTTCCTGTTGGTACTGTTCATAAGTGCGGTTGATAATAAAGCGCTCTCCCACGATCTGCTCAATCTGACTTTCCATATCCCGGTGAAATTCCTCGTCTGACATCGTTCCCCAGATTTCGCTGCTTCCAAGCCGTTCTTGATCCCGTTTTACCGCTTCCACTGCACTCGCCAGCCTGCTCTGCTGATACAGCACATCCTCGCAGTACTCGGCAAAACCTTCATCCAGCCACGCTTCTTCATACGGGTCATTTCCCACTCCGCCATAGAACCACTGATGTGCCGTTTCATGGGCAATCATACTGCAGGCCGATGTATAGGAGGCACTCTGATCCAGTTTCTGAATGTTCTCAACATCCGGCATTGCGGCCATCACAAGCCCCGGAAACTCCATCCCGTTTGAAAGCGCCGTCTGTACAATGTCCAGCTCTTTATACGGATACTCACCGATGAACCTGGAAAATAAAAGTACTGAATCCCTTGCAGCCATTAAGGACAACTTATTATATTCTGTGTTTCCCTTATAATCCAGATAATAGTGATTAACTTCGACACCTTCGGCATCTACACACTCCTTCTTCATACGGTCAGATGCCACAACCGCCAGTTCCCGGATGCTTTCCGCATAAATCTCCGTCACTTTACCGGATGTCTTCTCCTCTCCGGTGGCCGCCACTGTATATTCTTCAGGCGCTGTGAACGTACAGCGAAATACAGCCGGACTGTGATAGTTGGACTCGCCGGAAAATACATATGGATTTTCATTCCATTTTCCGTTTTCGTACATGGCAGTAACCGGAAAACAAAATGATAACTGATACACCCGGTTCTCTCCTTCTTCCCAGTATCCGAACTTTTCTTTCTGTTCTGGTATGTCAGTCACAAAATCAAGAGAGATGGTAATGGTATCCTTTGGCTTCAGCTCCCGCTCTCCCAACTGCAGATAAATGACTGAGGAATCTTCTTTTGTTTCCGTCACAAGCATCTGATCCGTACCTGCGATTCTTGCATTGGAAATGGTGGATGTTCCCGTTCCTTTCTCCTTCAGGATCGAAGCCGCATAGTTTCTCACACAGATCTGTCCGAGTGTATCTTCTGTCTGATTCGTGATGGTCATGGTGCTGTTTCCCCGAATCTGCTGCTTGACGGTATCCAGTGTAATCTCCATTTCATACTGTTCTGCCCTGCATGTCTTTCTCTCCCCGGCAGGCGGCAGTTCTTCTGCCTCATACGGCTCCAGTTCGATCTCATCAACCGTCCGGCTCTCCAGCTTTGTCTCCTGTTCCGTCTGCTCACTTTGGACACAGCCTGCAAGCTGTTCTCCCAGGAATAACACCGCCAAAACGATTGCCAGATACTTTTTTATATTCTTTTTCATACACTTTTTCTCCAAAAATTTCTTTATACTTCTTCCGCACTGTTTAAATGCATCTCCAGCTTACACTGTTTCCTCACAAAATAGAAACAGACTGCCTGCATGATGATAGTCAGAATCCAGGATGCCGGATAGGAAATGAACAGAAAGTACAGAGATCTGTGGTGCGGGAAGAACAGGTAAATCCAGACGATTCGTGTTCCCACCGTTCCGATGACGGATAAGATCATCGGCACCGCCGAGTGTCCCATTCCCCGCAGGGCTCCCGGGAACAGGTCCATGATGCCGCAGAGAAAATAAGGTACCGTTGTGATGGACAGTACTTCCAGGCCGCACTGAATGACTTCCGGCTCTGCCGTATAGATCTGAAGAAGCTGTCCTCCGAAAACGTAGGCCCCGATTCCCATGAGCGCGGATACGCTGACTGTCAAAATGATGCAGTCCAGAAGAACCCTGTCCATCCGTTTTTGCTTACCGACACTGTAGTTCTGGCTTGTAAAGCTCATGCATGCCTGGGTTACTGCATTGACTGCGGAATACAAAAATCCGATGATGTTGTTTGCCGCCGTGTACCCTGCCATGGCAGTGGATCCGAATGAATTGACCGAGGACTGCAGCAGGGCGTTGGAAAAGTTGATGACGGTACTCTGGATTCCGGCAGGAATTCCCACCTGAAGGATCCGCACAAGATGCTCCTTTTTCACCGTCAGTCTGGAAAACCGCAGTTGGTAGCTTCCGTCGGACTGATGCAGGCACCGGATAACCAGAATACAGGAAATCATCTGGGAAGCCACCGTACCGATGGCAACGCCTGCCACATCCAGCGGGATTACGATAACCAGAAGAAGATCCAGCACCACATTGGTCAGCCCGGCCGCAATCAGAAAATACAGCGGTCTTCTTGTGTCTCCCACAGCCCGGAGGATGGAGGCGCCGTAGTTGTAAAGCATAAAAAACGGCATGCCCATGAAGTAAATCTTCATATACAGTACCGACTGGTCAATAACGTCGTCCGGCGTTCCCATCAGGGAAAGCGCAAGTCTGGACGCTGCCACTCCTACAAATGCCATAACGATTCCGCTGATCAGGGCCAGAGTAATAGCTGTGTGTACTGCTTCTGACATTTCCCGGTCTTTCCCGGCCGCATAATAACGGGCTGCCAGTACGTTGGCGCCCAGCGAAATTCCAATAAACAGGTTCGTGAAAATATTAATCAGTGCGGACGTGGAGCCTACTGCCGCCAGAGCCTGGCTTCCGCTGAATCTTCCCACTACAATGATATCTACTGCATTAAACATAAGCTGCAGAATGCTGGTCAGCATCAGCGGAAAGGCAAAAGTCACCAGCTTGTCCATAATGGAGCCATTGCACATGTCAATTTCATATTTGTTTTTCTTCAAAGTCCGTTCCCCCTTTTTGATGATGTCTCATTCCATAATACTGCCGCGGTCTTTTGACCGCGGCTTCCCTGATTTATTTCTTGTTTTTCTGATACAGAATCGACAGCCCCTTCAAGAGCAGATCGTCATCCAGAATGACCTCTCTTCTGCAGTGGGGCACGATCTTTTTTGCAAGTCCGCCTGTAGCAATGACTGTCACATCGGAGCCAAGCTCTTCTTTCATCCGGTCGATGATTCCGTCGATGGCCGCTGCACTGCTGTAGATAATCCCGCTCTTCATGCATTCGATCGTATTTTTCCCGATCAGATGCTCCGGCGCTTCCAGACTGATGCCGGACAGCTGTGCCGCCCTTGCCGTCAGGGAATCCAGTGATACCCCCACGCCCGGATAAATCATGCCGCCCTGATAGCAGCGGTTCTCATCGATGACGCTGACCGTTGTCGCCGTCCCCATGTCAAAGATCAGCATCGGAGGTTTATATTCCTGAAGACCGGCCACCGCGTCCACAACCAGATCGCCCCCAAGAGACGCCGGATTGTCCATCCGGATATTCAGTCCGGTCCTGATGCCGGCTCCCACAATCATAATCTCCTTCTTCAGGATCTTCTCGGCCGCAAGCCGGAAGGACTTTGTAATCTGAGGAACCACGGATGAAATGATTCCGCCTTCCAGCTCGTGCGGATTGATATGGTAGATGTCCAGGACATTTTTAATATCAATCGCATATTCCAGTTCCGTCTTCGTCCGGACGGTGGAGAGCCGCTCGATAAAGCTGCAGCGGTTTCCCTCCATACATCCGATGACGATATTTGTATTTCCTATATCAATCGCTAAAATCATACTCTAAACTCCCAGTCTGTCTCTGATATTTTTCTTCATCAGAATCTTTCCGATTCCAAGGGTAAAGACCGCCGCCACAATGGCCTCCGGCACCCCGTTGATTCCGATCACGGACAGAATAAATGTGTATACCGTGCTCTCTGCTACGCCGTTTGCCTTTGCATAGGCGTCACGGAAAAATACAAAAATCAGATTCATCACAAGCAGCGTGTTAACCAGTGCTCCGGACATGCCTGCCAGAATCAGTCCCGGTGATGATACTTTCTCACTTCTGGTCAAAGCTTTCACTCCTTTATATACATAATATGGAACCACTCCGACCAGAACTCTCGGGATAAAGCAGATGATCAGGCTGCCGATCCCTCCGCTGAATTCTCCGAGGTTATAAAACGGTGTGAATACAAACGATGTCACCGTCGGGTTCATCGTGTTGTTGATAAAACTGGTCACACCGAAAACAAATCCAAGTACCGCTCCCTTTTTCGGCCCCATCAGAATGGATCCGATAATCACCGGGATGTGGATGATGGTCGCTCTCGTAAATCCAAGCGGGATGTATCCGAGGAAAGGGGTGAATGCCAAAATCACGATAATTGCTCCGAATAATGCCACCTGGATCATGCTGCGCACGCTCATGGACGTGCCTGCGTTTCTGCTGTCTGCTCTTTGATTCATAATTGCCTCCTTGTTATCATTCTCTTCTGAGATACAATACGTTTGGCACAGAATAGCTTCTGTTTACCTTATTCTTTTGTTTGTTTCTTTTTCTGTTCTTTTAAGATCCGGTCGACGATGTGCACGGCTGTCTCCTCTTTTGTCATCTTTTCGAGTGAGATTTCCTCATCGTCTGTGATCATGGTCACCACATTCGTATTGCCGCCGAATCCGGCGCCTTCTACTTTCAGGTTGTTCGCCACGACCATATCCAGATGTTTCTTTTTCAGTTTCTTTCGTGAATTTTCCAGCATATGTTCGGTCTCCATGGAAAATCCGCAGAGGTACTGATCCTCTCTTTTATGTTCTCCGAGATACTGGAGAATATCATCGGTCCGCTCCATTTCGATGGAAAGTGCTCCATCTTTCTTTTTAACCTTCTCATCGCTGACGTACTTCGGCCGGTAGTCCGCCACCGCGGCTGCCTTGATGATGATGTCCTGCTCCGGTGCATGAGCGGTGACCGCCTCAAACATCTCCCGGGCCGTGGTTACCGTAAGGATGTTCACAAACTCCGGCTTCTTCGTCTCCGTCGGTCCGGTCACCAGCGTGACGTCCGCGCCCCGGCGCATACAGACTGTTGCAAGGGCATATCCCATCTTCCCGGTGGAATGGTTGGTGATATAACGCACCGGATCGATGGATTCCTGTGTCGGTCCTGCTGTGATAAGTACCTTCTTCCCCGCAAGATCTTTCTCATACTGAATCTCACGCAGGATATATTCCAGCAGAAGCTCCGGCTCCGGCATCTTGCCCTGGCCAGTATCCCCGCACGCCAGATAGCCACTGGCCGGGTCCACTACTTCATACCCGAAACGGCGGAGCTTGTCCAGGTTGTCCTGCACAATCGGATTGAGGAACATATTCGTATTCATCGCCGGAACGATGATCTTCCTGCACCGGCATGCCATGATAGTCGTTGTCAGCATATCGTCCGCGATCCCGTTTGCAATCTTTCCGATCACGTTGGCGCTGGCAGGTGCCGCCATTACCACATCCGCCTGTTTTGCCAGAGACACATGCTCCACACTGTACTGGAAATTCCGGTCAAATGTATCGATCAGACACTTATTGCCGGTCAACGTCTCAAATGTAATCGGATTGATAAAGTTCGTTGCATTTTCTGTCATCAGTACATGCACATCTGCCTGAAGCTTTTTCAGTGCGCTTGCCAGGGACGCGATTTTATAGGCCGCGATACTTCCGGTCACGGCAAGTATCACTGTCTTTCCTTTCAGCATAGTCTTTCCCCTTTCTTTTCCAATGTTCCTGTATTATTATAATTTCTAACACATAAAAAAGCAAACCGTTTCTTACGGCTTGCTTTCTTTGCCTTGTTTCTTTTTTCGTACATTTACATGACATCTGTTTTTTTGATATGGAACAGTCTGGAGAAATAGTCCCCCTGCTGCTCTCTTGCTACGCCTGCAAGGCCGGAAGAGCAGTCGGAAACACTTAATCCTGCATACATCAGCTCATCCCCGTAATGTACACCGCAGTCCATTTTTGCTCCGAAACATTCCTGTACGGAGTAGGCTGCCGTTTCATCCAGCCCTTTGAAGCAGATCCGTTCAAATTTGCCCTGCGGCGGCTGCATCACGCGGAAGTAGGCCATAAGACCTTCGCTTCTGTCATCCGCAATCACTCCCCAGGCTGAGTGGTTGCCCTCGAACGGACTCTTGAGCCGGTAAAAGACGCCCTTCTGGATCAGATCCCGGTACTTCTTCATAAACGCAATCTGTTCTTTCATCTGTTCCAGCTCTTCCTCCGGAAGCTTTGTGATATCCAGCTCATAGCCGAATGTTCCAAAGTACGCCACATTTCCCCGCATTTCCAGAGATGTATTCCGGAATACCTGATGGTTCGGAGAAGCGGATACATGGCTTCCAATGCTGCTGATCGGGTATACATAAGACGTTCCGTACTGAATTTTGATCCGTTCTACCGCATCCGTGTCATCCGACGTCCACGCCTGCGGCGCGTAATAAAGCATTCCCGGATCGAATCTGGCCCCGCCGCTTGCACAGGATTCAAACAGGATCTCCGGAAATTCCTGAATCAGCCGTTCATACAGGCTGTATACTCCAAGAATATATTTATGCCGTACTTTTCCCTGATAACTTTTGGAATTTCCATTGGAGAATACCTCGGAAAATGCACGGTTCATATCCCACTTCACATAGGAAACCGGCGCATCTTGCAGGATCTTTCTCATCTGTCCGTGGATGTGATCCACCACTTCCGGTTTGGAAAAATCCAGTACATACTGATTTCTGCTGTGGCAGTAGTTCCGCCGGATATCCGCCAGAAGCCAGTCCGGATGCTCCCGGAACAGGTCACTGTCCTTGTTTGTCATCTCCGGCTCAAACCACAGACCGAATTTCATGCCCAGATCTTCGATTTTTCCGGCAAGTCCTGTAATGCCCTCCGGCAGTTTTTCCAGATTCGGATACCAGTCTCCAAGAGACGCATTGTCCCAGTTCCGCTTCCCGAACCATCCGTCATCCAGAACAAAAAGCTCTATACCAATTTCTTTTGCCTTCCGGGCGATATTCAGTATCTTTTCTTCAATAAAGTCAAAATAGGTTGCTTCCCAGTTATTGATCAGGATCGGTCTTGCCTGATCTCTCCACTTTCCTCTTGCAAGTCTGGTACGGTACAGTTCATGGTAGGTCTGACTCATTCCATTCATCCCGTGTTCAGAGTATACCATCACCATCTCCGGAGTCTGGAAGGATTCGCCCTTTTCCAGTTCCCAGCGGAATTCATTTGGATGGATTCCCATCACCACTCTTGTCACGTCGAAGTTGTCGACCTCGACCTGCGCAAGAAAATCTCCACTGTAGACAAGACTGAACCCAATCACTTCTCCGGAAAATTCATCTGCCTCTTTTCGCTTCAGCATCAAAAACGGGTTGAACTGATGGCTGCTGCATCCATGCATACTGTATACTCCCTGGGTACCGTAACACAGTTTTCTCGTATGCGGATGACGCTCCCGGTTCCATGTCCCTGCAAGTTCAACCATTTTATATTCTTTGTCCGGCAGGTCAAGGCAGCCGCTCATACAGTTTAAAAGCGTAATTCCATTCTCATTTCCGCACGCAAAACGTGCATGCCTTGTAATCACCGGGCGTCCATTGAAAATCGTGTAGGACAGCACGATTTCTGTCTTTAAGAATGTATCTTCCAGAACAATTTCCAGAGTGTCAGCCTCGCTGTCATCTTCCACATAGACAGCCGGGAGTCCCTGAATTTCTTTCTTTCCGGAATAAATTTCGTGTGTTTTATATTTAAAATCTGCGACCCTGCTTCCATCCGCACTTTCCAGTTCAAAAGCCGGATATCTTGTATCGCCGGAGCCAAAGGTTGGATATTCCTGTTTCAGATGTTCCAGGGAAAAATTACTTCTCCCTTCAAACGGGTACGGAGCCATATCTCTTGTTGCATACTCCACCAGATAGCCAAAATCTTCCCTGTCTGTGAGATGTTTCCCGAAATATACATGGCCTAACTGGCCATTTTCCAGAACTTTGATAATATAACTGATCTGTTCATTGTAAAGATGAAATTCTTTTGAAGTTTGGTGAAATTGAATCGCCATTTCATTCTCCTTTTTCCTATTCCCATTTTTCTTTATTTTATCAAAAGAGGGAACCTTTTACTAGAAAAGATTCCCTCTGCCTTAAATCACTTAATGGCTCCCCCGGTTCCTTCGATGATGTATTTCTGTGCAAATAAAAAGATCAAAATTGGCGGTACGATCATAATCACAGTAATACAGAGCATCGGGACAATTTCCTGAGAGTAAACACCCTTAAATGATGCAAGACCTAATGCCAGTGTGTACTTGGATCTTTCCTGCAGGAAAATCAATGGTCCTAAGTAATCGTTCCATGCGGCAAGCATATTCAGTACACCTACCAGAATTAATGAAGGTCTCATAATCGGAACATAGATTTTATAGAAAATCTGGAAAGCATTTGCTCCGTCAATTCTCGCTGCCTCCTCGAAATCTTTCGGTACGCCCATTAAGAACTGGCGCATCAGGAAGATATAATATGCAGATCCAAACCAGGACGGGACGATCAACGGTTTCAGCGTGTTCAGCCATCCAAACATATTAAATTCCATATACTGCGGGATCATTGTAACGTCCCACGGAATCATCATTGTGGAAAGCAACAGCATGAAGAGGATGTTTTTCCCTCTGAACTGGAATCTTGCAAATCCATATGCAACAAGCGCTGCGGATACCATGGATCCTAATGCGGATCCTACCGTTACAATTACAGAGTTCTTTAAAAATGTACCGAACGGCTGAGCGTTCCATGCATCCACGTAATTCTGCCAGTTCCAGATATCCGGCAGGAAACTTGGCGGGTAGGCAACTGCCTCTGTTTCTGACTTAAATGTGGAAAAGAACATATATACGAAAGGGAACAAAAAGTAAACTGCAATCAATGTCAAAATCACATACAGTACTACTTTTGTTTTTTTAGACATTTTCATTACTTTTTCCTCCTCTTCTTTTTCTTTTTCGATCCGGAGTTCATTTCATTCTCATAGAATACCCACATGGAGGATGATTTGAATACAAGAGCGGTCAGACAGAGAATAATGATGAACATTACCCATGCATTGGCACTTGCGTATCCAAGCTTATGGTGTCTGAACGCGTTGTTGTATGTCATCAGTCCGTAGAAGTATGTGGACTTCATCGGTCCACCTCCGGTTAACAGCATAACCAGTGTTACCTGCTGGAATGAACTGATGATAGAAGTAATCAGGTTAAATAATAATGTAGGTGTGATGATCGGCAGTGTAATGCTGAAAAACTGTTTAACCGGTCCTGCCCCGTCAAGTGCGGCTGCTTCATAAAGCTCTGCCGAAATTCCTTTGATATTCGTATAGAACACGAGCATCATGGTTCCGACTCCAAACGCACTTACAATAACGACTGCCAGAATCGCCCATGCCGGATCTACGAGCCATTTAGGTCCCTCAATCCCGATCAGTGAAAGCAGATAGTTCAATACACCATAGTCGCTGTTTAATACCCAGCTCCAGATTACGGATGTCGCAACACCGGACACAACGGCCGGGATATAAAAAATCGTTCTGTAAACCTTGATTCCTTTTAACGGCTGGCTGATCAGCATCGCAAGGAACAAAGCGATACAAATATTCAGCGGTACAAAAATAGCGGCATATTTAATACTGATAGTCAGGGATTTTATTACCTGCTTATCCTGAGTAAACATTTCTATGTAGTTTCCCAGTCCCACAAATGTACGTTCTCCGACAACCGGCCAGTCAAAAAAGCTGATGCAAAGAGAAAAGATCAGCGGTCCTAATGTAAAGACTAAAAAGCCGATAATCCATGGAAGAATGAACAGATATGGCGTGACCGTCTTCCATTTAAATTTTTTCATGTGACTCTCTCCTTATTTCGAGGAGGAGAAGCGCTCTCCCCCTCCCTTTGTCCGTTCTTTCATGTACGGACCGGATATTTTTATTCTACAACCTTATTCGTGTGCTTCAACAACTTCATTCAGAGTATCTTTTACATCTGCAAGGCTGCTTGGATTGATAATGCTTTCAAATGCAAGCTGAACATCTGCGTCAATCTCCGTCCATCCTTCAGTAATAAAGCTTGCCGGTACATAACCTGCACAATTGTCAAGCGCTGTATAGAATGGAGCATATTTTTCGTCTTCTCTCAGACCTTCAGAGTCAACAACAGACTTTAATGCCGGTAATTCTGTATTAATACGATATTTATTCATCTCCTCACCTGTCCAGAATTTCAGGAATTCCCAAGCTTCTTCTTTGTGCTTGCTGTCTTTGGAGATTGCAATACCAGATGTATTAATAACACTGATAGAATGTTCTGTTCCTTCAAATTTCGGAATCTGGGCAATACCATAATTCAGTCCTTCTTCATCAAACTGTTTGATCGGCCATGTACCATCTACGTACATTGCTGTTTTGCCGCCCAGCATTTCTGTCTGTCCACTTTCTTCAGATGCGTATAATACGCCATCTTTTTCCATATCCTGGAATGTCTGGAATACTTCTATAGACTTGTCACTGTTGATGTTGCCGTCCAGTTTTCCATCTTCGTCAACAAACGCGGTTCCATTGCTCCACAGATACATTTCCAGTGTGTATGGAAGTGTTCCGATCGGAAGCGTAAATCCATTTACATCATCCAGCTTGGACTGAATCTGCTTAGATGCTTCTGCCACATCTTCCCATGTCCAGTCATCTGTCGGGTATTCTACACCAGCCTGATCAAACAGGTCTTTGTTGTAGTACAGACAGGATGTAACTACACTGACCGGTACACCATAAATCTGATCATTCATAGAGTTGTATGGCCAAAGTGCTTCGAAGAAATTGTTCTTGTAATCTTCTCCTTCAGCTTCAATATACTCATCGAGTGGTTCCAGGCTTTCAGAATATGTCGGGTAATCCCACATATACATAACGTCCGGTGCATCTCCTGCTCCCATACTGGCTGTCATCTTTGTGTCGAAATCAGATCCCCATCCTTCCAGAACAACTTCGATCTTGTCCTGGCTCTCATTAAACTGATCAACACATTCCTGTTGGCTGTCCAGTGTATCTCCTGTCTCCCAGGATGCAAAACGAATTTTTACTTTTCCATCACTGGTTGTGTCGCTTCCACTGTCACTTCCGCTTCCACCTCCACATCCAAGAAGCATCGTACCTGTCATCGCTGTTACAAGCCCAACTGCTGCAAGTCTTTTCATTCTCTTTTTCATGTTACTACCTCCGTTTTTTATTTTTCTTTTTTTATTTCAATCCGCCCCGCCGTAGTACAAGGAATACTTTTGATGCCTGAAAGCATCATTCTTTCTTCCTTCACAACAGTTCCGAAACAGTCAATCTGAACGACTTTGACAGCTGTTTCATTTTCTGTTCTTACATAAATTTCTTCTGCCCTTGTTCCGTTCACAATGATGGAATCTCTCTGTTGTGAGCCGATAGTAACTACCCGGCCGGTTGAATACAATGCTACGATCTCCGTCTCGTCATCTCTTACGCTGACTTCCGGATATAAATTCTGCGGTTCTTCTGCCGTCACTGCGCTCTCCTGCAGTAATGCTTTATGTTCCCGCATAAACTCCATATAATTGCGGATCATTTTTTTATGTGCATCTGTCAGATATTCCGTCTTTACGGAAAACTGCAGCGTTGAAAAAAGTGCATTTACAATCTGCAGTGCTGCTGTCTCTGGTGTCTCTCCCTCATTCCAGACAATCGGATCGCAGTGAACTGCTGTATGTTCATTCATCAGTCTCAGATCAATGCTTCCGACTCTGTTTGCAAGTCCGGATTCCGGACAGTCACAGACTCTCAACATATTTCCGTATTTCTTGATAAACGGTCCGATGTAACGCTGTCTGAATTCAATCAGAATGTTTTCATCGATCTTTTTGAGTTCTTCCATCGTCTCACCAAGCAGCTTGTCAAGCGCTGTCTGGAGGCAAACACAGTCCATATCGGCATTCGCCTTTGGTGTATCTTTTCTCTCATAGAACTCATCGATGAAATCAAGTTTCAGACCGTCAAGTCCCCATTCACGTACAGCTTTCACATAAATATTTTTTAAATATGCTCTGACTTTTGGATATCTGATATCCAAAATTCCCGTATGCTGTTCTTCATCTACCGCGATCAGCTTATCATGGAATAATTCCCACATTTTTGAATACATACCAACATAAGGAACGCTGAACCACAGCAGGTATTTCATCCCCAGCTTGTGAACATTATCTACATGCTGCTGCATATTTTTGATTTTCTTTTCAGCGACTTCCCAGTCTCCGCAGTACCCATAACCACGATTTATGTCATCAGTCTGCCAGCCGTCATCTACAATTACGGTCTTAAATCCCAGTTCCTTTGCATTGCGGCATTCCTTTTCGATCTCTTCATCTGTGATTTCCTGATGGTAAGAATACCAGAAAGAGTACATCGGCTCTTTCGCGTCTTCCGGCACAAATGCCGGCTCAAATCCGCATTCTTTCTCCCACCAGATTCCAACTTCTCTGATTGCCTGTTCATACCTGATCTTTCTGTAATCCATCAGAACAGATACTTCATAATGATCTTCATCTGCCGCCCCCACATGAATATCCACACAGCATTTCATCGTTCCGTCTTCTTCATGAACACCCAGATTCATCCTGACAATCTTTTTCGCCTCGGAAACAGCAAATGTACCGCTGTTTTTTCCATCCTCGCTGAAAAATACTACCAATGGGGCTGATACAGAACTCATGGAAACCTCTCCATGCGCCCAGTCCGCTTTCACTGTTCTGTCATATCTGCAGTTCGGATGCCATTTCCCAGCTATATCGCAGATCGGAAAACTCCATTCACAGGTAATGACCGTCTGATCCGCTCCCTCCGGAATCTGATCCAGGGATATGTTGTAAACCTGACGTCCATCCGGTAAGGATCTGGAAGTCCAGTTCAATTCTGCTTTGATATTACTTACAACTTTCATTTTGATTCTCCTTGCCTTGACTTTTTTCTGAAATACTTTTATGCTATATTCATGTAATTTTAACTTCGCTTCAAAGGAGGGACTCATATGGAAACAAATGTATATCGTGATGTTGTCGGCTTCCAGTGTCTCGACCATATTGAACATCAAACCAACGATCTGTATCTGACAAGGTGCGGCATTCAGAAATGCCCTCCAAACTATACGTGGGGTCCAAAGCTCCGCCCTCAGTACCATATGCATTTTATTCTCGATGGAAGCGGCTACTTTGAAATTGATCATCAGATCCATCATCTGAAAAAGGGACAGATCTTTCTGATTCCTCCAAATACTCAAGCCCGCTATTATGCCGACAGCCAGACACCGTGGACCTACGCTTTTATCAGCTTTCTCGGAAACAAGTCCGCACAGTATATGGAACAGGCCGGCTTCGGCTCCTCCCCATATATCCGAGACTGCAACAGCGATCCGGAAGAATACGCTGATGTTATCCGGAAAATGCTGAAAACCCATCAGCTGACCATTACCAACGAACTTTGTCGTGTCAGTCTGTTGTTTTCACTCTTTTCCATGCTGACTGCTTCTTCCCACTCAGCCGATTCCCAATATCCTCAGAAGCATCACGACTACCTTCCTGAGACATATTTTGAACACGCCCTGCAGTACATACACTTTAATTACAATAAGAATATTCACATTCAGGACATCGCCGACTATATAGGTATTACACGATCTTATCTGTTCTACATTTTTAACAAGAAACTACAGATGTCTCCACAAAAATATCTCTTAAATTATCGGATTGAACAGGCCAAAAATCTGCTCGCCTCCACCGATATATTCATTAAAGATATTGCCCATAATGTAGGATATGAAGATTCCCTAGTATAAATGTTTTTAATTAACTCGACTATATAATCAACCTATGATATAATCTCTATACATTAACTATGGAGGGCAATATCATGGGAAGAAAAGCAACAACAATAACACTTACTCCAGAGGAACGGTCTTATCTTGAATTACAGACACGTTCTCGTACCATTCAGGCACAGACTGTTTGCAGAGCTCGGATCCTTTTATTGAAAGCGGATGGTGAACCGATTGATGTAATCGCTGATAAAGTTGGTATCAACCGATGCAGCGTTATGCTTTGCTTAAAAAAGTTTAAGGAGGGCGGCGTTGAAAATGCCCTCTCTGATGCTCCCGGCCGTGGCCGCAATGCTGAAATCACAGATACCGAAAAGGCGTGGATTATTAACATTGCATGTCAGAAACCTGTAGATCTTGGTTATTCCGCTGAAGTATGGACCAGAGCCCTTCTAACAAAACATATCCATCAGTTTGCAGAAGAAGCCGGTCATATACGTCTTTCAACCATAAGTCAGTCAAAGGTTCGCACAATACTTGAAGAAGCAGAAATTAAGCCGAATAAGATCACGTATTACTGCGAAAACCGCGATCCTGACTTTGATCAGAAGATGCATAACGTCCTTCTGGTTTATAAGCAGTTGTCGCTTCAGTTTGACGAAAATGGACAATTATTGCCTTTTCCTGAGAATGAACAGGTAACTCATGTACTCTCCTATGATGAGAAACCAGGCATACAGGCCATTGCCAATATAACGGAGGATCTTCCGCCGGATGAAAATCACAAAACAATCAGCAGAGACTATGAATACAAACGTCTTGGAACTATTTCCCTGCTTGCCGGGATCGACCTGCAAACAGGAGAGGCGATTCCACTTGTGAGGGATCGGCATAGCAGCAAAGAGTATATAGAGTTCCTTCAGCTACTGGATTCCAAGTATCCTAAAGAGGATAAAATCCGATTAGTATTAGATAATCTCCAGGTGCATACCTCCCAAGAAACGAGAAAATATCTGGCTGGTGTTCCCGGAAGATTTGAGTTTGTATTCACTCCGAAGCATGGTTCCTGGCTAAATCTTGTAGAAGGATTTTTCAGCAAACTCACCCGTCAGTCGTTAAAAGGCATTCGTGTAAAAACGAAAAGTGAGCTGGTGGAGCGAATATATAAATATTTTGAAGAGATCAATGATACCCCTGTTGTCTATCACTGGAAATATCGACTTGATGAAATCAATCCGAATGAAGAAGCACAGGTTGAAACATTGTCTCTTGAAAAGTCGAGTTAATTAGTGACAACTATACTAGCGTTTTCAAAAATGTTTCGCAATGCAACCGGATACTCTCCATCTGCATATCGAAAACTTAAAACCGGTTCATCTGAAAACTAATATTACTTGTCTTCTTCGGATGTAATTATACAATCCGCACCCTGCCTTATGAATGGAAGAATGACCAATTTATATGTCCTAATGTCAAATTTTTGAGCATATCGACATAAAAACAGGTCACATTCTTCCATTTTTACAGCACATTGATAGGGGACGTGTTCCGATGCGCCGGAACATGTCCCCTATTGAAAAAATATAAAGTTGTTTTTAAGTTTTCTTTTCATTTCTATCACATATTTCTTTTTATTTTGTAATATTTTATTTCGTTTTCCCGTGCTATCCTCCTGTTTTACATTGCATTCTCCCTATTTAATACTTTTGTAACTTCTAATCATCTACTATATAATTTTATTTTTTTCTCTTATTGTCAGATTTTTTTCACAGGTACACGACGTGCTCTGTTTATTGATTTGATAAGTTTTGATACTTTTCCTTTCTATTTTTACTTTTCCCCAGTATTTTCAAGGGTTTCCAGGATTTTTGGTATTTTAAAATGTTGTTATTACAACGATTATCGGGGACGTGTTCCGATGCGTCGGAACACGTCCCCGATAAATTAATGTCCCCGATAAATTACGATAAGTTCTATCGTACAATGCGGTAGTACGTGTGTGAGGTAATGGTGTAAATGATAAAGTATATGGCCGCGAAGGTGAGTGTGACGGCTATGGTGCATTTTGTGAAGACAGTCTGGTTGATGAGGTTCAGCGCCCGCATGATATCCACAAGTGCCGGGAAGGCGGCTGCAGTGTGCATTGCTGCCATCAAAAGTGGCAGGAAGAAGACCTGCAGGATCTGTCTTCGGATGGTGGAGCGGATTTCGTCGTTGGTCATGCCGACTTTTTTCATGATCTGGTATCGTTCTCTGTCGTCGAATCCTTCTGTAATCTGTTTGTAGTAAATGATAAGTGATGCTGCGATCAGGAAGAGGATGGAGAGGAAGATTCCAATGAACAGAAAGGTGCCGTATTGTTCGTAATAGTGTGCCCTTGCCTGGTCAATGTTGTCGACTGTCATCAGGCGCTCTACGTCTTCAACGAGATTTTCTCTTAATGTTTTGAAAAAGGTATCTTTCTCTGCATCTGTCCCTTCTATATTATAGTAGTATTCGTAGGTAATTTCTCTGCTTCCCGCCCTGGTGTCTGCATAGCGTTCATTGTAAGCGTTCAGGACTGTTTCCATCGATTTCAGATCAGGCAGAATGACAGCCATGAAGTTTGCGTCTGACAGGTAAAGTGCCTCGTTCCAGATACCGGGATCGTCAACGGTGGTTCTGACGTTCCAGCTTAATTGATCCAGTGTCAGCGTTTCTGAAACCTGGTTTTTGTTTTTTTCATAAACAGCCGCCTCTCCCTTCGCCAGGTCCAGTTTTTCTCCTGTGTTTTTGCTGTAATCGTCCTGTGTCAGGAATGCAAATACATAAAGTTTTGAGGCATCTGCCTGTTCTCCGTCGGACAGTGTAAATGTTCCGTTTGCTTCCTGAAATCCTGCCATCCACAGCTGCTTGTACCCGAATCCTTCCGTTACCTTGACACCGGTTCTGTCAGCATGTTTCTGGACAGCCTCCTGCAGTACCGTACCATTACTTTCCTGTCCGTCAAGGATACAGCTGCTCATGTAATCTCTTGGAAATCGTTTTTCCAGAATGTCTTCTTCCCCAAGGTACAGGCTGAAACTTGTGGAGATGGATACAATCACGGCTGTAGATAAAATACAGATCGTTGCAAGTCCTGCGGCGTTTTGTTTCATTCGGTAGATCATTCCGGAAATCGTGATAAAATTTCTCGGCCGGTAATAAATTTTTTCCCGCTTTTTCATCCATTTCAGGAATGCAATGCTTCCCGCAAGGAACAGCAGGTAGGTGGCTGCAATCACCAGTACGACAGCCGGCAGAAATATTTTGAGTGTCTCATAGACTCCCTGTGCTCCGATAGCAAATGTATACCCTGCCGCAAGGAGGACAACACCGAGGATTGCCGGCAGTTTCCGTACTTTTGGTTCTTTTTCCCCTTCTTTTGCCCCCTGCAGAAATTCGATCGGATTCGTTCTTACAACAGCCAAAATATTATAAATCAAAACAATCAGATACAGAATCCCGAAGGTCAGACAGGTGTTTCCAACTGCATCGAGGGGAATTTCAAACCGCAGGTCCGACGGAATCCGAAGCATGGATAAAAAGATCAGGAACACCAACTGGCTGAGCAGCGCTCCGGCGATCATGCCGCCAACAAGTCCGCGCAGAGCTGTAATCAGGACTTCCCAGAACATCATCGTGGACAGATGGCGTTTTTCCATGCGCAAAACGCAGTACAGCCCGATTTCCTTTTTTCTCTGCCGGATGACAAAGCTGTTCACATAGAACAGAATAATGCATGCCATAATCACGGCCACAATCGTGCAGAAATTTAAAATCATATCCGAATTGGATCCTTGTGTCGTCTCGTATTTCAGCATCATGGAGCGGATGCTTTTTAAAATATAATACATGCTGACAATCAGTATATTTGCCAGCGTATACGGAAAATAAATCTGGCGGTTCTTTTTGAGGTTTGATCGTGCCAGTTTGAAATATAAGGAATTACGCATGTGTTTTCCCTCCCGACGCCATCACGGTCAATGTTTCGGAAATGCTTTTGAACATCTCCTCCCTACTCTTATCTCCTCTGTAAATCTGATGATATACGATGCCGTCTTTGATAAAGAGTACCCTTCCGGCGTGGCTTGCCGCTTTTGTACTGTGGGTCACCATGAGAATCGTCTGGCCTGCCCGGTTAATCTGTTCGAACATGTTTAAAAGTTCATTAGATGCCCGGGAATCCAGTGCCCCGGTCGGTTCATCCGCAAGCACGAGCCTCGGTTCTGTAATCAGTGCCCTTGCAATTGCAGTTCTCTGTTTTTGTCCTCCCGAAATTTCATATGGAAATTTTTCCATCAGATCGTCAATCCGCAGTACTTTCGCAAGAGGCATCACCCGTTTTTTCATTTCTTCCGGCTTGGCCCCTGCCAATACCAACGGCAGAAAAATATTGTCTTTGACAGAAAGAGTGTCCAAAAGATTAAAGTCCTGAAAGACAAATCCCAGATTTTTTCTCCGGTAAGACGCCAGATCCTTTTCCCGGATATTCTGAAAGGAAAGTCCGTTTAAAATGATTTCCCCGCCCGTCGGCCGGTCAAAGGAGGCCAGCAGATTTAACAATGTTGTCTTTCCGGATCCGGATTCTCCCATCACCGCCGTGAATTCTCCTTCTTCTATCGTAAAGGAGACATCTCTTAATGCCTGCACCTGATTGGTCCCGAACCGGTTTGTATATGTTTTTTTCAGATGTCTGACTTCCAGTAATGCCATATCCATCCTCTCCCTTTCTTCTTTTTCTTTTCTGCCATTATTATAAGAAAAAAAGAAAGTGGATGCCATCGATCGGGCTTACACTTTCTCTTTCTATTCTTACACCGGTGTAAGATTTCTGTCACACCGTATCCAGCTGAACTCTTTTTGTATCGATCCGGACGGTCGTCCCTTTTCCTGCTTCGGAAGTGATCCGGACCGGATGTTCGAGAAGATCGGCTGCGGATTTCACAAGGGACAGTCCGATGCCGGTGGAACGTTTATCGAGTCTTCCATTATATCCGGTATATCCCCACTCGAATACCCGCGGAAGATCCTCAGGCAGAATTCCGATTCCTGTATCCCGAACCGCCAGAGTGCCTTCTCCTTCCCGAAAAACGGAAACGCCACCCTGCTTCGTATATTTTACTGCATTCGTCAAAATCTGCTCCAGAATAAACACAAACCACTTCTCGTCCGTCAGAACATCAAAATCCAGATTTTCCCCGATCTGAAGGGAAATCTTCTTATGTATAAACAGTTCCGAGGTATTCCGGACCGCCTGTTTTACCAGATCCCCGGCCCGGTAATGGCTGAACCGCAAATCGTTTCCTCCCTTTTCCAGTTTCTGGTAGTGCAGAGCCATGGCAATATACTGCTCGATCTGTAACATCTCATGGCGCATGGCCTCCTTGTCCGGCTCCTCTTCCTGCAGCAAAAGCCCCATCACAGATACCGGCGTCTTGATCTGATGGCTCCAGCGTGTATAGTAGGCATCCTCTTGTTTCCGCTTTGCCTGTTCCCTGCTTTCGTGTTCCCGCCAGAACCACTCCCGCTTCCTGATAATCTCCTGATACTGCGCTTCCACCCCGTTCCACGCCCGCGGGAATTCCACGCTTTCCATCTCTATTGTTTCTTCCAGCTGCTTCATCCATCTCCATTTTTTCCTGTAAGCAAAAAATCCTGCTCCCCAGACCAGAAGAAAGAATGCGGTGGAAAGAAGCATCGTATAGACGGCCGGTCCCCACGGAAGTCCGTAGAGGGAATAGACCGCCCCCTCCAGAATCAAAATTCCGAAAAAGAAGGCTTCTGTCCTGCGCGCGGCATGCAGGTACGAGACAAAGCAGTTATTCTTCCACATAATATCCCACACCTTTCTTCGTGAGAATATAGTCTTTCAGGCCGATCTCTTCCAGCCTTCTCCGAAGTCTTGTCACATTTACAGTCAACGTATTGTCATCGATATAACTTTCTGTCTCCCAGAGATTTCGGATCAGTTCTGTCCGCTCTATGATCTTCCCCGGATGTTCCAGAAGCGTCCGCAGAATCCCGAATTCATTCTTTCCGAGTTCCAGTTTCTGATCCCCGAAAGCAAGTATCTGCGAATCCAGGTTCAGGGTCACTCCTTTGTGGGCCAACACCTCCGGGCTGGACACCCCGAATGTGTATGCCCTCCTGAGCACGGCCTGAATCTTTGCCGTCAATACATCCATCCGGAACGGTTTTGCGACAAAATCATCCGCCCCCAGTTGAATTGCCATCACAAGATTCATATCATCGCCGGAGGAGGACAGAAAAATCACCGGCACCTGACTCACTTTCCGGATTTCCCCGCACCAGTAATATCCGTTATAAAACGGAAGGGAGATATCCATCAGGACGAGCTGCGGTTCAAATGATTGAAATTCATCCATGACATTTTGAAAATCAGTAATCCCCCGGGCAAGATATCCCCATTTTTCCAGATTTCTCTTCAGGATTTCCACCATCATCTCATCATCTTCCACCAGCAGAATACGGTATTTCATACATTCTCCTCGCTTCTTCGTGCGTTTTTACTATAACATAGCCACTTCTGCTTTACAATGCAGAACTTGACAATCCTTTCCCGTTCCTTATATAATAGGTATGTTTTATTTGAATTCAAACTATTTCAATTCAAAACTTTTGTGTAAGTATACGAAAAACGAAAGGAGACTATTTCAAATGTCTTATTCATTTCATTATCTGATTATGGCTGAACACTCGACTTTCCAAAAAGATCTTTTGTCCAGACTCAGAGACACCGGCCTGACAATCGGACAGCCGAAAATTCTTGATTACCTGAAAGATCATAACGGCATAAGCCAGAAAGAGATTGCCAAAGGGTGTCATATCGAGCCGGGCACACTTACTACACTATTAAACCGGATGGAAGAAGCCGGACTCGTTGAGCGCCGCATGATGCATGGCAACCGGAGAAGCCTGTATGTGTTTCTGACCGAAAAGGGCAGCCTTTTGTCCCGGCAGGTCGATCATGCGTTTTCTGATCTGGAAGAGCAGGCATTTCGCGATATTTCATCGGAAGACAGGGAAAAATTTTTACGGATCTTTCAGCGTATTTATGAGAATACGGTATCTTGATATTCAGAGGAGGTCATCAAATCATGGAAAAATTGAAACGATATGCTGTATTTCTAATTGGACTTTTTATTAATTCACTGGGAGTCAGTCTGATTACAAAGGCAGATCTCGGGACATCACCGATTTCGTCGATTCCCTATGTACTCAGCCTGAACTTTCCGTTGACACTAGGGCAGTTCACAATCGCCTTCAGTCTGCTTCTGATTCTGATTCAGCTTGCCATTCTCCGCCGGAATTTTAAGGCAGAACATCTGCTGCAGATCCCGATCTCCATTCTGTTTGGATACTTTATCGATCTGACCATGGAACTGCTCTTCTTCATTCATCCTCAGACTTATATGGCTTCTGTCATTTATCTGTTAATCGGATGTGTCATACTGGGGTTTGGTGTCTACACCGAAGTGCTTGCTAATGTGGCCATGCTTCCGGGAGAATCTTTTGTCCGTGCAGTTTCTTCTACGTGGAAGACGGAATTCGGCTCTACGAAAGTGGCTTTTGATGTATCACTCGCAGTGATTGCCGGCATTCTCTCCCTTCTGTTTGCCCGCAGACTGGATGGAATCAGGGAAGGCACTATCATCGCCGCTCTGCTGGTCGGATTTATTGCCCGCCTGTTCGGCCGGAAACTTGCATGTCAGATGCTTTCCATGAAATTCCGGAATTCCTGAACCGTCCAATCGTAAACCCATTCTTTTTATTTTGGTTGACAATTGATGTATCTAACGGTATACTTCTCCTATACATATAAAATCCTACACATACAGAAAAGGAGAACTTTCATGAATCATACATCAACATCTTCCGTTTCAACCCGTTATCTTGTACTTACAGCACTGATGACAGCTGTCATCTGTATTCTGGCACCGCTTTCCATTCCCATTCCGGTAAGTCCTGTGCCAGTCACACTGACCAATCTGGTCCTTTATATCGGTCTGTTTATCCTGCCATGGCGCCAGCTGTTTGTAAGCTACATCGTATATATGCTGCTGGGCCTTTGCGGTCTCCCGGTTTTTTCCGGATTTTCCGGAGGCATCGGTAAGCTTGCCGGACCGACCGGAGGATATCTGATCGGATTTCTCTTTCTGATCCTGATCGGCGGAGTTTTCCTGCAAAAAGGAGAAGGACGCCGCGGAATTGTCTTTGCTCTTACGGGTCTGATTCTCGGAAGCCTGGTCACCTATCTCTTTGGAACCATCTGGCTTTCTCAACAGATGAATCTGACTTTTGTACAGGGGCTGTTTGCCGGTGTCATCCCATATCTTCCGGGAGATGCTCTGAAAATCATTCTGGCTCTTCTTCTTGGGCCGCAGCTTCGTAGACGGCTTCCCCTCATATAACCGGGGAACCGTCACCGAAACCTGAACCTCATAAATAAAACGATCCCGTGAAAACCAAGACCTTCAAAGTCTTCGATCATCACGGGATCGTTTTGTTCTATTTCCGTATCGACAGAATCAGTACTGCCGCCATAATGCAGAGAATTCCGAAAAAGTCCGAAAGCGTAAATGTGGCGTGCATCATCAGTACGGTGGCTGCCGTCGCTGTCACCGGCTCCACCGATGCAAAGAGACTTGCTCTGGAAGCTCCGATGATCCGGACACCTTCCATATAAAAGGAAAAGGACAGTACAGTGCCTACCACCACGACAACCGCCATGGCTCCGACTGCCTGAATATCCCATGTCCCGATCACATGCCACGGCCTTGTGAACAGGCACATTAGAACACCGCCAAGCAGCATGCCCCATCCGATGACGCAGAACGTCCCGTACTCTTTCATCAGTTTCAGCGGCAGAAGGTTATAAACTGCCATCATCACTGCCGAAGTCAGCCCCCAGATGAGTGCCTCTCTGGAAATGGCCAGGGAATGAATATTCCCGTGGGTTGCCAGGACAAATGTTCCGAACAGCGCCAGGACCAGTGCTCCGATTTCCAGAATTCCCGGCATCTTCTTTGCCCGCAGGGCAGTATAAAGCATAATAATGGCCGGAGCTGTGTATTGCAGTACGGTCGCAGTCCCGGCATTTGACATTTCTACGGCAGAATAGTAGGTCAGCTGGCATCCTGCCATCCCGAAAATCGCGAACAGCACAAGCCAGAAAACATCCTGTTTCTTCTTCCATATCCGCCACATATCGTTTTTCTGCTTTGCCAGTACGGTCGTAAGCAGAAGAAGCCCGGCCAGTACAAGCCGGACACTGACCAGCCAGCGTGCATTCAGGCCCTTGTATGTAAACAGATACTGCCCGAACACTCCTGCCAGTCCCCAGAAAATTCCCCCGATTACGGCAATGCACGCGCCTCGCATCGCCTCTCTCTTCTCCATTTGATTCATGACAACTGTTTTCCTCTGAAACTTTCCATCATAATCGGCATATATTCCTTACTGTATTCCCCAAGAGAATAACTTCCCTTATTCAGACACCAGTCTGTGACAAGCGCCCGCTCACAGAGGGAGTAATACTTCACAACCTCCGCAATGCTTTTTCTTCTGTTGATTTCCCCCCGCTTTTGTCCTTCTTCGATGACGGACGCAATCAGCTTATAATATTCCCTGTTCTGATCCAGAAGGCTTCTCTCCCCTTTGGAAATCAACTGTGTCGAATACAAAGACGCAAGCAGATCAACTTTAATAGTCTTTTCCATGAACGTATGAGAACGGTAATTTAAAAACATCAGTTTCTCAAAGCTGTCCATGTAAGGATCCATCTCTTCTTTCAAAGTCAGATACAGATCATCCAGCACCGATGACAACGTGTTTAAGAGAGCATCTTTCCCGTCAAAATAGTAATAGAATGATCCCTTGGATGTGTCAGACAGTCTGATAATGTCATCTACTGTTGTCGAGTCATATCCTTTCTCATAGAACAATTCCCAGGCTGCCGACACAATTCTGTCTTTTACACTCTTCTTTTTCTTTTCCATTGCTGCCGTTTTGCTCCTTCCTTCTGCATTGTATCTGTGCGGATCACGCACCTCTATTCCTCTGCCGGAATGTTGTCCTGATTTTCCGGTAGAACAAAAACAGCTCAGCTGTACTTTGACAACTGAGCTGTCTCAATTCTGTACTTTTACAGTATACCTGTTTTACATTCCCTTTGCAATATCTGTGCAGGCTTTCATTGCCTCAATCACAGAACTTCTGAATCCTGTACCCTCCAGAACTCTGACAGCCTCAATCGTTGTACCGGCCGGAGAACATACCATATCTTTTAATTCACCCGGATGTTTTCCTGTTTCGAGTACCATCTTGGCGCTGCCCATAACAGCCTGTGCTGCGAATTTATAAGCCTGAGCTCTTGGCATACCATCTGAAACAGCTGCGTCTGCCATTGCTTCGATCAGGATAAATACATATGCCGGTGAACTGCCGCTTACTCCTACGACTGCGTCCATCAGTCTCTCCGGAATCACTTCTACTTTTCCGAAACTTTCCAGAATGTGGCATGCATACTTCACTTCTTCTTCTGACAGATAAGAGTTCGGTGATGCTGCTGTCATCCCCTCCATGACCATAGCAGGTGTGTTAGGCATGGTTCTTACGATCTTGACTTTCTTTCCGAATTTCTCTTCCAGCCATGCAAGAGTTTTACCCGGTGCAATAGTGATGATAATCTTATCTTCTGTTACTTTGTCTTTGATCTCTGTAATTACAGACTCATAGAACTGCGGTTTTACAGCGAGAACAATCACTTCGGACTTTTCAACTACTTCCAGATTACTGTCTGTAATCTGAATCCCGTAAGTATCTCTTGCTTTTTCTCTGGTCGGTACAAATACGTCAGAACCGATAATCTCTTCCGGTTTGAATACTTCCTTTTTAATAATACCTCCCATGATGGCGCCCGCCATATTTCCACATCCGATAAATCCTAACTTCATGTGTATTACACTCCTTTTCCGCTATAATCAGTTTTGTATACATCTAAATCAGTTGTATACAATTTCTATCTATAAAATATCACTCTTCCACGTACTTGTCAATCATTCTTCGAAAAATAATCTACTATTTTTTATATCATTTTCCCTTGAATTTTCGTTATAAATTGTATACAATAATATTATTAGTATACATTAAAGGAGTGGTCCGCATGGCTGACAAAATTTCTCTGGCCGATCAGGCATATCATACGATCAAAGAGCGGATTCTGAATCTTACCTACCCTCCGGGCATGCAGCTTACGGAGACCATGCTCGCAGATGATCTTCATATGAGCCGTAACCCTATCCGTACCGCACTCAAATCCTTGCATTCCGAGGGACTGATTGTCCGGGACTATTATAAATCCATTACTGTAAAAGAAATTACCGACAGGGATATCCGGGAAATCTATCAGCTTCGGGAACTTCTGGAAGGTGCCGCGTTTAAAGAAATCTTCCAGTCCGGCAAAGCTGAAGAGTTTTCCTACCGGATTGAAGAGCGCGTTGTCCGTATGTGCGCTTGCGCCGGCGACATCTATCAGTGGGAGCTTGCCGATACACAGATGCACATGGAGATTGTCAGTGTATTTGAAAATGAACGGATCAACAGGATCTATGAAAACTATCTGAATGAAGTCATCCGGATGGGCCTTTATTCCGTACGGAACGGACTCCACATCAACAAGGCAAATGAAAATCTTAAAAAGATGATCCGCTACATGCGTTCCAACAATTACGAAAAGGCCTACGAGATTCTGCGAAACGATCATTTTTTGATCGGAAAAAGCAGTGCTTTAAAAAAATAAACAGATTCAAAATGGCAGCCAGCACAGAGAGCAGCAGAAGGAACAGTACTTCTGCCGTTACAAGTGCCGCTGCCATTCCTTTTTTCATGGCTGCCATTTGTTCTTCCTCCTTCTTCTGCCTCTATTATATAAAGTTCAGGTCTTCCCTTCCATCGAATCATCTTACACTTTCCCCTCCAGTCTTACAGTTTTGCAAGAAATGACACAGAAAAAAGCTGACACACCTTGTAAGTAAGCATGCCAGCCTTTCTGTCTGATTTTTATTTCGTAATCGGTTCTGTCTTCTTTTTCTTCATTACAGAATGTTCGATATCATATTCTTTCCGGTCTTTAAACTCCTGAATCTTTCCATCGTTCCAGTTCTGTACCGGACGGTAGTATCCGGTGATCCGGCTGTAAACCTCCGTCTTCTTTCCGCAGTGCGGGCAGGTATACTGTTCGCCGTCAATATAGCCGTGATCCTGGCAGATGGAGTAGGTCGGAGAAATCGTATAGTATGGAAGCTTATAATTCTCGGCAATCTTCCGTACAAGAAGCGCCGATTCCTTCCAGCCCGGAAGCTTCTCTCCCAGGAATGCGTGGAATACGGTTCCCGATGTATAGAGCGTCTGAAGCTCATCCTGAATATCCAGCGCGTCAAAAATATCATCGGAAAATCCAACCGGAAGATGGGAACTGTTCGTATAGTATGGAGTACCGTTCCCTTCCGCTGCTGTGATAATATCCGGGAACTGCTCCTTATCATGTTTTGCAAACCGGTAGGTGGTGGACTCTGCCGGAGTTGCCTCCAGATTGAAAAGTTCCTCGTATTCTTCCTGATAATCGGAGAGACGGTTTCTCATAAAATTGAGTACCTTGACCGCAAACTCCTGTGTCTCTTTGTGAGTAATATCCTTTCTAAGCCAGTTTGCGTTCAGTCCTGCCTCATTCATTCCGATCAATCCGATGGTGGAAAAATGATTTCCGAAGCCTCCGAGATACCGTTTCGTATACGGATAGAGTCCTTCATCCAGCAGTTTGGAAATAACCTGTCTCTTAATATGAAGGGATCTTGCCGCAATATCCATCATATGGGCCAGCCTCCGGAAGAAATCATCCTCATCCTTTGACAGATAAGCCATCCTCGGAAGATTGATCGTCACAACGCCGATGGATCCTGTACTTTCGCCGCTTCCGAAAAATCCTCCCGCTTTCTTCCGAAGCTCTCTCAAATCCAGTCTCAGCCGGCAGCACATGCTGCGGACATCGCTCGGCTCCATGTCGCTGTTAATGTAATTGGAAAAGTACGGTGTTCCATATTTTGATGTCATCTCAAAAAGCAGACGGTTGTTCTCTGTATCAGACCAGTCGAAATCCTTTGTAATGGAATAGGTCGGAATCGGATACTGGAATCCTCTGCCCTGGGCATCTCCTTCAATCATAACTTCAATGAATGCCTTATTTACCATATCCATCTCTTTTTTACAGTCACCGTAGGTGAAATCCATCTCTTTTCCACCTACAATCGCCGGCTTGTCTTTCAGGTCATCCGGCACGGTCCAGTCCAGTGTAATATTCGTAAACGGCGCCTGCGTACCCCAGCGGGACGGTGTATTGACCCCGTATACGAAGGACTCAATGCACTTTTTCACTTCAGTATAGGTCAAATGATCTGTCCGTACAAAAGGTGACAGATACGTATCAAAAGAGGAAAAAGCCTGTGCCCCCGCCCATTCATTCTGCATGATGCCAAGGAAATTAACCATCTGGTTGCACAGTACACTCAGATGTTTGGCCGGCGCGGATGTGATCTTCCCGGTGATTCCGCCAAGTCCCTCCTGGATCAGCTGGCGCAGCGACCATCCTGCACAGTACCCGGTCAGCATGGAAAGGTCATGCAGATGGATATCCGTATTTCTGTGTGCCTGGGCAATCTCCTGGTCGTACACCTCGGACAGCCAGTAGTTTGCCGTGATGGCACCGGAATTGCTGAGGATCAGTCCGCCTACGGAATAGGTCACGGTAGAATTCTCCTTGACTCTCCAGTCATTGACCTGCAGATAATTGTTCACCAGTTCTTTATAATTTAATGTCGCGGATTTCAGGTTGCGGATCTTCTCCCTCTGCTTTCTGTAAAGAATATATCCCTTTGCCACATCGGCATATCCGGCCTGGCTGAGCACCTCTTCGACGCTGTCCTGAATTTCTTCCACTTTGATCTTTCCGTCCGCAATCTTAGGCTCAAAATTTGCCGTCACTTTTAACGCAAGCATATCAATGATGCTCGGATGAAAATTCTTTCCCGCTGCTTCAAACGCTTTCTGAATCGCGGATCCTATTTTATGGATGTCAAATTCGGCAATCTGTCCATCCCTCTTTACTACCTGATACATCTGTCATACTTCCTTTCCTGTTCGTGTCGATGTCCTCATTATATCACCCTTCTCTTTTTGACGTCAATATACAGAAACAACATCTAGTTGTTTTTAGTAGTTTAATGCTAAACAAACACTAGATGTTGTTCTTCATGTGTTTTGCTATATCCCGCGGATTTCCGCGTCATTTACATATCTTTTCATAATTTCAAGAGCCTGTTCCAGCACAGGAGGATCATACGCGTGCAGTCCGTCCTGAATCAGTCCGCCCGAATTTTCAAACTGCTGCAAATAGTACTTGTCTGCCCCGCGGATCCAAAGCCCCATCTGTTCAAAATCCGATTTCTGATGAAACTCTCTTACGACCGTTGTCCGGAACGCATAAGGTACGTGCCCTTCCATCAGAAACTCCACACTTTCTTCAATCGGGCGGAGATCCAGCGAAGGAACTCCGACAGTCATGGCATACTTTTCTTTGGAATTCTTCAGATCCATCGCCACCTGGTCAATCAGCCCTTCTTCCGCAAACCGTTCCAGCCGTTCCGGAAAGCTTCCATTTGTATCAAGCTTAATCAGATATCCCATATCCCGTACTTTTTTCAGAAACTCATCCAGTCCCGGCTGTATCAGGGGCTCTCCTCCGCTGATACATACTCCGTCCAGAATGCCCCTTCTCTTTTTCAGGAAACTGAAAATCGTCTCCTCAGGAATATCTTCCTGCTCGTCTACTCCGGTCACGAGAGCCGCATTGTGGCAGAACGGGCACCGGAAATTGCATCCGCCCAGAAAGATCGTACACGCGGTTCTGCCGGGATAGTCAAGAAGCGTCAGCTTCTGTAAACCTTGAATTCTCACAGGTATCCCCTCCCTTTCTCAGCTTCTTTTTGATTTCTCTATGCTTCTTCCCCCGCTTTTTCCCCGATAAAAATTTTCCCTTTCACTTTATCATAAAATGACTTTGCACTGCCGACAAAAACAGTCAGATACCGCAGCACCGGTTCTGTCGCAATGGAAAATACTACAAAAAGCATAACACATTCCGCAGACATATCGGTAATGGCAAACAGCTGATTCAGCACCGTACTGCAGAACAGCAGGGCACAGATACATCCGGCCAGCACAGCCACACGGATCCTGTTCATCGGCTGGCTGATCCGGTAAAGGATCATAAATCCAACGATCGCAAGCAGCATCGTCGCAGCCGTCGAAATGTCCGTAGGACTTACACTGAACGTAGCTCCAAAAACTACAAGCGCCCCGACCGCCAGCACATCTGTCAATGCCGCCGGAAGAGCCTTCAGAAATACGTTTGTCAGGAAGTGTCCCTTGATAATATTCTTATTCGGCTCCAGCGCCAGGAAGAAGGCCGGAACACCGATTGTAAACATACTGATCAGAGATACCTGCGATGGCTCCAGCGGATAGGTAATCATAAAAACCGCCGAGAAGATGGAAAGCAGGAAAGAGAAAATATTCTTCACAAGGAAAAGACTTGCGGATCTCTGAATATTGTTGACGACCCGCCGTCCTTCCAGCACGACGCTTGGCATACAGGAAAAATCCGATTCCAGAAGCACAAGCTGGGAAGCCTGCGCCGCCGCATCGCTTCCGGATGCCATGGCAATGCTGCAGTCTGCATCTTTCAGCGCCAGTACATCATTGACACCGTCTCCGGTCATCGCTACCGTACGTCCCGCTCCTTTAAGAGCCTTCACGAACTGTCTCTTCTGAGCAGGTGTCACACGCCCGAAAACTGTATATTTCAGAACCGCCTGCCTGATCTCCTCTTCTGTAGTCAGGGTCGCAGCATCCACGTAGTTCTCCGCTCCCGTAATGCCCGCCTTTTTCGCCACCTCGGATACCGTCAGCGGATTATCTCCTGAAATCACCTTGACCTCCACTCCCTGTTCTTCAAAGTAGGCAAATGTCTTTGGCGCCTCTTTCCGGATCGGGTTCGCAAGCATGATATAGGCAAGCGGCGTCACCTTTCCCTTCAGCTCTCTGCCGTCCGGAGTTTCGTCACAGCTCCCGAATACAAGCACACGGTATCCCTTTGCGGCCTCTTCCCGGATCTCTTCCTCATACTCCGGATAATCCTCCCGGAGGACAAACTCCGGAGCCCCAAACACATAGGATCCGTCCTCAAACGTTGCACTGCTGTATTTAAATTCCGAAGAAAAGGATGTGATCTTCTGTGCCCGTCTTCCGGTACGTTTCTGAAAATAGGTCTGCACTGCTTCCATCGTAATATTGTCCTTGCTCATGGACTGTGCAAAATCACCGATGATCCCTTTGAGCGGAGGCATTGTCTCCTTGTCATAATGTCTCGTGGCCCGAAGCCCCTGAACTTTCATTGTATTCTCCGTAATGGTACCTGTCTTGTCCACACAGAGCACATTGACTCTGGCCAGAGTCTCGATACTCTTCATGTCATGCAGAAGTACTTTCTGCTTGGCAAGACGCACTGCGCTTACCGCAAGAGCCACACTTGAAAGCAGATAAAGACCTTCCGGGACCATTCCGATGACAGCCGCTACCATGGCAGTGACACTTGAACGGAAACTTTCCTCATTTAAAAAGAAGCTCTGAATGAACAGAATCAGCCCGATCGGAATGATGGCAATACCAACGCACTTGACCAGTTTGTCCAGAGAGCGGATCATCTCCGACTGTTCACCGTCCTTCATGGCCTTTGCTTCCAGCGTCAGTCTGGAAATATAGGAATCCGCCCCCACCTTTTCAAGCCGGGCATGGCATTCTCCTGAAACTATGAAGCTTCCCGACATCAGAATATCGCCTTTCTTTTTCGTGATCTCATCCGCCTCACCTGTCAGAAGCGACTCATTGACCTGCACTTCCCCGTGCTCTACAATCGCATCCGCACAGATCTGATTACCCGCCTTGAAAATCACGATATCATCAATAACAAGATCCTCCACCGCAATCACCCGTTTCCGCCCGTTGCGTACTACCGTGGCTTTCGGTGCATGAAGCATCGTCATCTTATCCAGCACATTCTTCGCCCGGATCTCCTGAATGATACCAATCATGGTATTCAAAATAATTACCGGAAGAAATGTCAGATCCCGGAAGGCTCCCACCATAATCAGAAGCAGCCCGAGAATCGCAAAAATCAGGTTGAAATAAGTAAATACATTATCATGAATAATATCCCGCGTTGTCTTAGAGGGCGGATCCACCGGATCGTTCGTCCATCCCGCTTCCTCACGTTCGATAATCTCCTCCTCATAGAGTCCCATATGATAATCCGGCATACATCTGCGGATCGGAAGTCTCTCCGGTTCGTATTCCTCTTCTTCCTCCCGCCTTCTTCTCAGTATTCCGGCAAGTCGTTCTAGCATGCTGTCTCTTCCTTTCGTCTCATCTTTTGTCATTCTGTCAGTTTTTCATGTCTCCATTATACGCCCTGAAACTGTAAATGCCATAAAAACAATATGAAGAATTGATTAATTTTTTACACAATATTTTTGCATTATCATAGAAAAGCGCCTGCACAAAACAATTTCGTGCAGGCGCTTCCCTGTTCCGGACAGTATGTCTGTCCTTTTTTTCTTCTGTTCTTTTGCTTTCTTCTATCCGCTTCTACGCATTCTGCTGGGCATATGCTTCCGCAATATTTCTCATATGATCCCCGATTCTTTCATAATCAATCAGAATCTCCGAATACAGTACTGCGCTTTCGATCTCGCATGCATGGCTGTGAATCCGTTCCACCTGCCGATTCCGGCACCGCTCCGTGATATCATCCACCGCGCGTTCGAAGCTGACCGCATCCACCAAAAGCTGTGTCGGGTCGGTCTGCCCGGAAAGTTCCATGCGTTCAAATGCTTTCCGGCACTGCTCCCTCATTTCTTTTAATTCTCCAATCGTCTCTTCTGAAAGCTTCAGCCCTTTTTTCTTGATGGAAGCAGCGTGCTCTGCAAAATTCATGGCATGGTCCCCCACCCGTTCTACATTTCCGACAATCTGGAAAATGCTGTTGAGCTTCTTTGTCTCCGCCGGACTGTGTTCGATTGCGAGAACTCTGGAGAGACGTCTGGAGATATTTATGTTATAGAGGTCGATCGTGTTTTCCGTCTCTTCCACCTCGGCAAACCGGCTGTCATCACCGGTAAGGATCATGTCAAATCCTTTCACCACGTTTTCTCTGGCAAGAGTATACATACTGCCGACATTTTCCATCAGGCTGTTGACCGCGATTGCGGAGGATCCCAGTACGTGCTGGGAACTCATGATTTCGTTCAGCCACTGCTCGTCATCCGGCTGAATGCGGGCCTCTTCCTTCTGGTCCGGAAGAATTTTCTCCGCCAGAGATGCAAGTCCATTTCCAAACGGCATCAGAATGATAGTTGTTACGACATTAAACAACGTATGCATGTTTGCGATCTGGGAAGCCGGATGCCCCGGTGTCCATCCCGCCACTACATCCGTAAGCGGTGTTACCAGACAAAGTGTGACAAAGATAATGGTTCCGATGACATTGAACATAAAATGGATCACGGTTGTCCTCTTTGCGTTCCGGTTCATTCCGACCGAAGCAATAAGGGATGTGATACAGGTCCCGATATTCTGTCCGAACAGAACGAAAACCGCACTGTGAATGTCGATCAGGCCGCTTAAAGCAAGTGCCTGAAGAATTCCGACCGATGCGGACGAGGACTGGATCACCGCCGTGAAAACAGCACCCGCGAGGATTCCGATCAGCGGGTTGGAAAAACTCGTCAGCGCATTGACAAACATTTCCGAATCTCTCATCGGAACCATGGCATCACTCATCATGCCAAGTCCGATGAACAGTACACCGAGCCCCGCGATGATGCTTCCGACATTCTGCACGTTTCTCTTCTTTGAAAACATGCCGATTGCGATTCCGGCAAAAGCAAACAGCGGAGCAATCGTCCCGATGTCCAGCGCGACAAGCTGTCCGGTGATCGTGGTGCCGATATTGGCTCCCATGATAATCCATACAGCCTGTCTGAGAGTCATCAGCCCTGAATTGACAAAACCGACCACCATGACGGTCGTTGCTGATGAAGACTGGATCACCGCCGTGATGACAGCTCCGACAAGTACTCCAAGTATCCGGTTGGAAGTCAGCTTTTCCAGAATCCCTTTCAGACGGTCACCTGCCACTGCCTCCAGATTGCTGCTCATCATCTGCATTCCGCACAGAAAGAGTCCAAGCCCTCCGAGCAGCATAAACACATATTCCGGTTTCATTTGTGATGTTCCTCCTGATATTCTTTCTCCTTGTGCGTTCTGTTAAGCCGCACTGATTTTTATTGTATCGGAAAGAAATCAGGGGTGTCAATAGTTTTTGAAGTTTATGTTAAATCTTTGTAAAATTCATGTTAAACAGCCTTTTTCTTCTCCGGCAGCTGCGCCAATATGATGGCGATAAACATGAGAACACATCCGAGAATTTCTCTGGATGTCAGACTTTCTCCCAGAACAACCATTCCTGCCAGAACAGAAATTACGGATTCCAGACTCAGGATCAGGGACGCAATCGTCGGGTTCATTCCCTTCTGTCCGATGATCTGAAGTGTATATCCAACTCCGCTTGAAAGTGCTCCGGCATAAAGGATCGGAAGCCATGCTGCCAGAATATTGCCGAGATCCGGATTTTCAAACAGGACCATTCCGATTCCGCTGACAATTGCCGCCACAAAAAACTGGATGCATGACATTTTCACACCATCCACCAGCCCGGTAAAATGGTCAATCACAAGAATATGGATGGAAAATGCCAGCGCACATAAAAATACCATCGTATCTCCGTATCCTATGGAGAATCCTTCCGTGATGCAGAGGAAATAAAGCCCTGCCAGAGCAAATACAACTCCGATCCAGACATTCAGTCCGCACCGTTTCTTAAAGAAGAGTCCGATAATCGGTACGATGATAATGTAAAAGGTAGTGATAAATCCTGCCTTTCCTACTGTTGTATGCAAAATTCCGATCTGTTGAAGGCTGCTGGCTACCCCGAGGGCTGCTCCGCAGCAGATACCGCCGATCAGCAGTGTTTTCTGATATGCCTTTTTCTTTGTCTCATCCTGGCAGATCTTCTTTTCTTCCAGATTCGGATTTACTTTATTTAAAAACGCAATGCAAGGGATCAGCATTATCCCCGCGATCAGGGACCGGACACAGGTATAAGTGAACGGGCCGACATAGTCCATCCCCACACTCTGCGCCACAAATGCCGTCCCCCAGATAAATGCTGTCAAAAGCAGCAGCAGCGAATTTCTTACTTTATGTGTTTTCATATACTGTTTTTAGTCCTTTCTCCTACTTACGCTTTCTCTGATAATCAGTTTTGCAGGAACGGAAACATGCATGCTGATCTCTCTGTTTGTATTGATCCGTTCGGAAAGGAGACCTACCGCCGTTTCCGCCATGAAATCCACCGGTACATGAACAGTGGTCAGAGGCGGAACGAGATATTTGGTCATGGAAATGTCGTTGAATCCGACTACGCTGATATCATCCGGCACTTTCAAACCGGCTTCCTGAACCGCTTTGTAGCATCCGATCGCCAGAGAATCATTTGCACAGAAAATCGCCGTCGGACGGTCCTTTACCGACAATACTTCCTTCCCCATCCGATAGCCCTGTTTTGGCGTAAATCCTCCGATTTTGACATATTCTTCGCGTAACAGATTTTTCTCCTTTAAATAGGAAGCAAAGATCGGCATCCGCATATCCATAATCTCTTTTCCGTCAGAATCGATATCTCTGCCGCCGATAAACGCAATCTTCTCATGTCCGGCATCCACAAGATAGTCCATGACTTTTGTGACAGAATATTTCAGATTGACTACGATGGAATCAAACAGCTCTGCATCTCCCACCGCATCAATAAATACAGCCGGTCTGCCAAACATCCGGATTTTCTCCACCATGCTTTTGCTGAATGTGCCAATACAGATAATTCCGTCCAGCTTTGCCACATCCTCCACTGCATCCTCTGATGTAATCGTCACTTTCTTAAATCCTTCTTTGTCAAGTTTCTTCTCCACCGCGATCCGTATGGAAAGATAATAGGTATCCTCCAGTTCTTCTTCCGGTGAATAAGTACAAAGAAGCCCCAGTTTCAGTTTTCTCTTTTTCCTCTTTTTATCCTTGATCTGATATTCCAGCCTGTCCGCTGCTTCAAACACTCTCCGCTTTGTTTCGTCCTGCACATTCAAGGTATCATCAAAATTCAGGACACGCGAGACGGTTGTGACTGAAACCCCTGCAATTTCAGCAATTTCTTTGATCGTAGCCATGATACTCCAATCCCCCTGTATAAACTCTAGTCTATTCTAACACATCTGTTTTTCGGCCGCAACCGCCGTGTTTTCGCATGTCCTCTCGCATTTGTATTTTTTATTCCGCCTGATATGCGGTTAAAAACCGGGCAATCAGCTCAATACAGTTCTCCACATCATTCTCATCCGCCACTTCGCACGGCATATGCATATACCGAAGCGGAATGGATACAAGAACAACCGGAACCCCTTCATTTGAAAAATGAATCTTGTCCGCATCTGTATAACTGAGTCTGCTCGCCGCTTCTCTCTGAACAGGAATTCCTGCTTCTATGGCACAGTCTTCCAGCTTTTGGTTCCATTCTTTTACAACAATCGGGCTGTTGCAGAGAACCGGTCCCTTTCCAAGTTCCACAGTTCCCATCTCAGCCGGATTCATGCCGATACAGTCGCTTGTGTAAGTCACATCTACGACAATAGCAAGTGTCGGACGGATTCTTGTGCTGCACCAGTAAGCTCCTGTCTTTGTCGTCTCTTCCCCTGTCGTGGAAGCCGCATAAACACCGGCCTGACATCCTCTTTCCCTGGCACGCTTCAATGCTTCCATAATAATGTAGACACCGATTCTGTCATCCAGAGCCCTTGCTGATATTCTTCCGTTTGCCAGTTTCCGGATATGGGTATCCAGAACGATCGGATCTCCCAGGTCTACATACTTCAATGCATCTTCCCGGTCTTTAGCGCCGATATCAATCACGAAGTCTTTTGTGCTCAGATCGCTTTTTTTCAAAAGATCCCGGTACGCCTCTACCACACCGTAAACATCGCCCTTTTGGGAATGTACAATCACCTGCTGTCCCGGATATGTATGAGTCACGATTCCGCCTCTGTCAATCACCTGAAGTGTCCCCTCTTCCGTGATATTGGAGATCATCAGACCGATCTCATCCGCATGGGCGGACAGCATGATCCGTACAGGATGTTCCGGATTTATCACACAGACAAGATTGTGCATCTCATCCTCCCGGATTTCATCCGTGTACTCCTTCATTTCCATTTTGACTGCCTCCTGCACCGGTTCTTCATACCCGGATACAGAAATGCTTTTTAGAAGCCTGTTTAAAAATTCCTCATTCATTTTCTTTCACTCTTTCTGTCTTTTAGGATTCCTGCACCACCTGAAGCAGATCCGCAAATGTGCTCAGATTGTGCTCTGCCATTCCACATTTTACCGCATCTCCGATCGCCGCACAATCCATTCCGCCGGCTTTGGCTGCTTCCACTCCCGCCTTCGCATCTTCTACAACAAGACAGACTTCCGGCTCTTTTCCGATAAACTGTGCTGCTTTTACAAACACTTCCGGATCCGGCTTGGATTTTGTGATGTTGTTTCCGTCAGAAACGGCATCAAAATATTCGCCAAGTCCCAGCTGTCCCAGGATGAATCCTGCATTTTTGCTGGAAGAACCGATCGCAAGCAGCAGCCCTTTTTCGCGGAGCGCATCCAGTGTGGATTTTACTTCTTCGGAAAGATCCGCCGGACTCATGTTCTTTAAGAGCTCTTTGTAGATCTCGTTTTTCTTTTCTGTCCAGGATACCTTTTCTTCCCGGCTCATTTCTTTGTCGTATTTTTCCAGAATGATCTCGAAGCTTTCCATCCGGCTGACGCCGCGCAGTCTGTGGTTGATCGTCTCGTTAAATGGGATTTTCAGTTCATCCGCAATTGCTTTCCATGCCTGGTAATGGTATGTATCTGTAGAACAGATCACACCATCCAGGTCGAAAATTACCGCCTGATATTTCATTAATATTTCCTCCACTATACTTCTTCTGTAGTTCCGTTGATTTTCACCTGTACCGGATTTCCTTCCAGCCTCTTCACTGCTGCATTGTTTTCTCCATCCGTATGGATTTCCAGCCATGCATTGTCATAATGAAGCCGGAAGGAAAGGGAACTCCACTCTTTCGGCATGTTCGGTTTCACGCTTAAAATGCCATCCTTATCGATGGATACTCCTGCAAATCCGAAGACGATTGTCTGCCATACGCCGCCGGCATTTGCCGCATGAATTCCTTCTCTCGTATTCTTCTGCAGGTTCAGAAGATCGATGAATGCCGCACGTTTCAGATACCGGTATGCCCTGGAATCATCTCCCACTTTCAGTCCCATTACAGAATAGATACTCGGGCTTAAGGAAGATCCGTGCAGAGTACGTTTCTCATAGTAATCGTAGTTTTCCTTCATCAGTTCCGGTTCAAACTCTTCACCAAGCAGATGCAGAAGCAGTACGACATCCGGCTGTTTCAGAATCTGTGTCTCCTGTTTTTTGCAGGTATTAAGAATTGCCGGACGGATCGGCCAGTCATTTTCATCGTACTGGTCAATGACAACGTCTTTTAACTGGAAGTAGCCTTCAAACTGTTCCAGAAGGTTGGTGCCTTCTTTTCTTGGAAGATAGATCTTGCTCTGTACTTCTTCCCAGAATGTAAGCTCTTCGTCTTTGAGTCCGGTCTTTTCTACGAGTGCAGCGTACGCTTCCGGTTTTTCTTCTTTCATCTTCCGGATCAGCGCCATTACATAGCGGAGGTTCCATCTTGCGAAATAGTTGGTATACAGGTTGTTGTTTACCGGTTCATGCCATTCATCCGGTCCGGTTACCTGATTGATCTCGTACCGGTCTTTTTCGGCAATGTATTCGCAGCGGCTTGCCCAGAATCTTGCGGTCTCTGTGAGGATTTCTGCTCCTCTTCCATAGAGGAAGTCCATATCTTTTGTGATCCGTACATAATCATAGATTCCGTAAGCCACATCCGCTGTCACATGGTGCTCATAGACAGCCACATAGCAGCGGTAGCAGGTTCCGTCCGGCTCGATGGTCCAGTCCGGGCACTGCTCAGTTCCGTCGTCTGCGGATTCCCATGGATACTGTGCGCCTTTATAGCCATTTTTCTTTGCATTGTCTCTTGCCGCATCCAGAAGGTGGTAGCGGTAGTTTTCCATGTTCTGTGCCATCTGCGGGAATACGTAGGAGAAGAACGGAAGCATGAAAAGCTCGATATCCCAGAATGCATGTCCGCCGTACTCTTCCCCGGTCAGCAGTTTTGCTCCGACACTGACTCTGTCATCCGTCTCATTTCCTGTACTCATCAGGTGGAAGATATTAAACCGTACTGCACGGTTCAGTTCCGGGTCGCCTTCAAAGCGTACATCCGCCTCTTCCCACATGTTGTCGTACACTTTGCTGTGTTTTTCCAGCTCCGCTTCAAATCCGTCTTCACTGAAACGGTCCACTTCTTCTTTGATGGTCGTATGGAGCGCATAGGTCGGGCACTCTCTTTCTGTATACATGGAAACATATTTCACAAGACGGATTGTCTCACCTTCTGCTGCTGTAAAATCTCCAAATTCCACAGCCTGCTCACCGAACGCATTGAACATCCGGTTTCTCATGATCTTCTCTTCTCCGCGGTACGCTTCCAGCACGCATCCGCATCCCACATGGAGATGACGGTCTCTCGTTGCGGACTCCATGTAAACGCCGTGCTCACCCAGCTTTTCATTCGCTGTCAGATACATGTGTTTTACTTTAAACCGAGGTGCATCATAGAAGTTGATGATCGTTCCATCTATGATGTTTTCCACTTCGATGATTCCCTCGTAGTTCACCGGTGTCACAAAAAGCTCGATCGCCATTCTATGTACATTGTTCCGGCTCACAAATCTGCGTCCTTCAATCTTAGTGATGCGTCCTTTTCTGTCTTTCAGCACATACTGTTTAGAAAGAACGGCATGTTTCATGTCCAATACTCTGGAAAATTCCATGATCTCACAGTTTTCGATACCGATCAGCTCTTTTTCCACATAAAGGCGGATTCCAAGCCAGTTCGGCAGTGCTGCCAGCTCTCTCATGAATGTTTCGGATTTATCAAACACTCCATTGACATACAGATACGGAAGCGTGATCTTTGTTCCTTCTTCAAAACTTCCCCGAATGCCCAGATACCCGTTGGAGAGGGCAAACAGGCTTTCGTTTTTCAGATTTTCCTGCGGATCATACTCGTCCTGGCAGATCAGCCACTCATCCGTGCTCATGTCATTTCTCAAGTTCTCTGAAAATCGGTCTCTGATCATTGTTTCTTTTCCCCTTTTCTAGTCCAGATATTGTTTTCCGGTTTCTTCCAGGATTTCATCCCGTCCGACAATTTCCAGTGTAAATGTCATGGCAAAATCCTGTCTTTTTACCTTATATTCTTCCAGCTGTTCTTCGCCGCAGCTGTTGCTTCCAAGTCCAGAGTGACGGTAGTCCAGATGAATCACCACATCGCTGCTTCTTTCGATTTCGTGCGGATAGCGCGCTTTTTCCAGACTTTCATCCGTACAGTTGGAAAGGTTCATTCCAAGTCCGCCTTCTGTCCGGCAGAGCAGTGTCTTTGTTTCATCAGACAGCGCAAACCATTTCACCTGTTCTCTGTGTCCGTTTTCCTGCGGGTACACATAACTGGTCTGCATTCCGTCTACGGTGCTTTCGTAAATTCCCATGGATGCTGCCGCATGGCTGTCCGGATAATTTTCCTGTGGTCCAAGGCCGTACCATGCTGTGTTCTGAAGACTTCCGTCCGCCTCCATGATCACGCCGATCCGAGGAAGGAATGCCGGCTCTTCTTTTCCATTCTGAACAGTCTTTCCTGTCAGCTGTACCTTCACCTGTCCGCCGGAATATACGGTGTACACATAAGAGCACTCAAATCCCCAGGACTGATTCAGGCATCCGAAATACTTGTCGATCGTCACAACAACTGCATTTTCTTTCTTTTCCCACGAGAAGTCTTCTGTCTGTTCGCTTCCCTTCTGGATAAAGTACTTATTCATCCAGTCGTCTTTCTTGTACATATCATTGTCGATCGTTGCCCGGTACAGGTTCATAACCGGTCCCTTTGTCAGGTATGTTTTTCCGTCTTTTTCCAAAGCACTCAAAGTTCCGAATACCGTATGGAATTTTGCTGTGATCCGGTCGTTTGCTACGGTAAGAATGCCGTTTTCCTCAGTAACTGCAAGTTCCTTTCCCGCAGCTCTTTCTGCAAATTCATCCTGGCGGATCTCAAGATCAAACTGTTTTGCCGCGATTTCATGGCCTGCCGGTGCATAGTTTGTATCGTATTTCTGGCATACCTTGATATGAAGGTAGTAGTCTTTATTCTTCCGGATCTCGAACGGTTTGACCGGAATGTCCACTGTTTCGGATTCATGAGGAAGCGCAGATAACGTACGGATTTCTCCTTCCTGTACTGCCTTTCCATTCTCCTCCAGTGCCCAGCAAAGTACTACATGATCCAGTGATAAGAAATCATAGTAGTTTTTCAGAAGGATCTGTGTCCGGCTGTCCGGTACCTTGTGAATCTCTACCGGAGCAATGACCTGCTTGTACTCCAGAAGGGCAGGTGACGGTGTCCGGTCCGGCATCAATACGCCGTCGATGCAGAAGTTGCTGTTGGTCGGAAAATCTCCAAAGCATCCGCCGTATTTATAATAGGAAGTTTCATTCTCTTCCACACGGATTCCGTGGTCATACCACTCCCAGATAAAGCCGCCCTGCAGCCTTTTGTATTTTCGGAACATATCCTGGTAGGCTTTCAGTCCTCCCGGTCCATTTCCCATTGCATGGCCGTACTCGCACATTACATGCGGTTTGTTCCCTTTCATCTCGGTTTCCGCAATTTCTTTGAGTCCCTTGAGTCTTGTATACATGGTGGAGTAAACATCTGTCACTTCCGCCTCAAAATCTCCTTCATAATGAATCAGTCTTGTGCTGTCCAGCTTTCTGATTTCTTCTGCCGCACTGCGGAAATTACATCCGAAACTGGATTCGTTTCCCATGGACCACATGATGATACAAGGATGGTTCCGGTCTCTTTTCACCATACGGACACTCCGGTCCACGTATGCTTCTCTCCAGGCCGGATCATCGGAAATCCATTTGTAGTTTCCTGTCCACTCAAATCCGTGGCATTCCAGATCCGCCTCATCGATCACATACAGTCCGTACTCATCGCACAGATCATAAAAATATTCGTTAGACGGATAGTGGGAGCAGCGTACGGCATTGATGTTGTACTGCTTCATCAGAAGAATATCTTCTTTCATTCTTTCATAGCTGACTGTCCGTCCTTCTTCCGGATCATAGTCGTGGTGGTTCGCTCCATTGAGAAGAATCACCTGTCCATTTACAAGGAACTGGTTATCCTTGATCTCTACACGTCGGAAACCCGGGCGGATTGAAACGGCATCTTCTCCTGCGGTCACCGTAAGATCGTAAAGTTCCGGCGTCTCCGCTGTCCACTTGTGCACGTTCGGAATCTGCGCTTCAATATGAGCCTTTCCGTCTTCTGTTTCGTAAGTTCCTTTGAGCACTTCCTCCTCATGGTAGGAAAGCACCCAGGATCCCTTACCGGACGGCTGTTTTAAGGTAATATCCATGGTAAAGATTCCTGTCTCCATGGCATCATCCAGTCCTGCGTCCACACGGCAGTCCAGAATCACCTGTTTCGGCTCGTTGATCAGTTCCACGTCGCGATAGATTCCGGAAAGCCACCACATATCCTGATCTTCCAGATAAGTTCCGTCTGACCACTTGTATACTCTGACTGTGATATCATTTTCTCCTTCTTTCACGCAGGAAGTGATATCAAACTCGGAAGGTAGCCGGCTTACTTTGCTGTATCCGACATGCTCTCCGTTCACCCAGACATCAAACGCACTGTCTACTCCGTGAAATTTCAGAATTGTATCATTTTTCAGCCATGCAGCATCCAGACAGATGCTTTTTTTGTAGATTCCTGTCGGATTTTCCGTCGGAACAAATGGCGGATTCACAGGGAACAAATATAAAACATCCGTATAGTGCATATGGTCGTATCCCCGAAGCTGCCATACGGAAGGGACATCGATCGTGTCCCAGCCTTCTGCCGCACCCGTCATCTGGAATCCTTCCGGTGAAAGTTCCGGTGCATCCAGATACAGAAAACGCCATTCCCCATTCAGGCTGATCTTTGTAAGAGAATCATCATAAAAAGCTGTTCTTGCCTCTCTTCTCCCCATTGCTGTCAGTTCCTGATTCTCCCATCTTTTTTTTCTTCTCTGTGTCATATGTCCATACTCCTTGTCTGTTACTAAATGTCAAGACAGCCAGATAGAAAGAAAATCTACCTGTTCAGCAGAAGCCTTCTATCTGGCTGCCTCTATCTTATAAAATGCTATTTGATGGAACCGCTTGTTCCTTCAACAATGTATTTCTGTGCGAAGATAAACACGATAATCGGCGGGATAATCATGATTACCGTGATACACAGCATCGGAATAATTGCTGTTGTATGTACGCCCTTGAAGGATGCAAGACCGAGCGCAAGTGTATACTTCGTTCTGTCCTGCAGGAAAATCAATGGTCCAAGGTAGTCGTTCCATACGGTGAGCATGTTCAGAACTCCTACCATGATCAGACACGGTTTCAGAATCGGCATGAAAATCTTCCAGTAAATCTGGAAAGAGTTCGCGCCGTCCAGCCGCGCCGCTTCCTCATAATCCTTCGGAATTCCCATGAGGAACTGCCTCATCAGGAAGATATTGTAGGCAGATCCGAACCAGGTCGGCACAATCAGAGGCAGCAGTGTATTGATCCATCCAAACAGATTAAATTCCATATACTGAGGGATCATGGTAACATCCCATGGAATCATCATTGTCGCAAGAAGGATCATGAACAGAATATTTTTCCCTCTGAATTTGAATCTGGCAAATCCGTAAGCAACCAGCGAGCTGGAAAGCACGGTTCCGGCGGTTGTCAGCACCGTAACAATCACAGAATTCAGGAAATAGGTTCCAAACGGCTGGGAAGTCCATGCCTCGATGTAGTTTTCAAAATGCCATTCTTCCGGGAACAGGCTCGGCGGATACGCGATCGCTTCTCCCTCGGTTTTAAATGTTGTCAGCAGCATATAGATGAACGGTGCCAGGAAGTAAACTGCAACAATTGTCAAAAGGATATACAAAACAACCTTTGTCTTTTTTGACATCTTCATAACTTATTTACCTCCCCTTCTCTTCTTTTTCTTATTATCTGCTTTTACTTCGGATTCATAGAATACCCATGCAGATGATGATTTGAAGACCAGAGCGGTAAGTAGGAGGATAATGATAAACATTACCCATGCATTGGCACTGGCATACCCCATCTTATGATGCTTGAACGCATTGTTGTATGTCATCAGTCCGTAGAAGTAGGTTGACTGAAGCGGTCCGCCTCCGGTCAGCAGCATTACAAGTGTTACCTGCTGGAAGGAACTGATGATGGATGTAATCAGGTTAAATAACAAGGTCGGCGTGATGATCGGCAGTGTGATACTGAAAAATTTTCTTGCCGGGCCTGCACCGTCAATGGATGCAGCTTCATAAATCTCGGTGGAAATATTTTTCATATCAGTGTAGAAGATCAGCATCATCGTTCCTACACCGAACGCACTTGCCAGAATAACGGCAAATAATGCCCACGCCGGGTCAACCAGCCAGTCCGGTCCCTCGATTCCAATCAGAGACAGCAGGTAGTTCAGCACTCCATAGTCACTGTTCAGAATCCAGCTCCAGATAATGGAAATCGCTACACTGGAAATTGCTGCCGGGATGTAAAAAATCGCACGGTACACTTTGACTCCCCGGAGTGGCTGTGTAATCAGCATAGCCAGGAACAGAGCCAGGATCATGTTCAACGGAACGAAGATTGCCGCATAACGCAAGCTGATTCCAAGTGATTTCAGTACCTGATCATCCTGCGTAAACATTTCAATATAGTTTCCAAGGCCGACAAATACTTTCTCTCCTGTCAAAGGCCAGTCAAAGAAGCTCATGATCAGTGACAGTAACAATGGTCCAAACGTAAATACGAGGAATCCAATGATCCATGGCAGGATAAAGAAATAAGGAGTCGCTGTTTTTAAAAATTTCTTTTTCTTCATATCGCTCTCTCTCCTAAATCAGGGAGAAGGGTGCCCCTCCTCCCTGCCTTTTTCTATTTTACTGCGCTGTCAAGTACTTCACTTACATCCTGCATAGAGCTTGGGTTGAAGATCTGTTCAAAAGATAAGGAAAGATTTTCAGATACTTCTGACCAGCTTTCCATCAGGAAGCTTGCCGGTGTATGGCCGCTGCTCTGTTCCAGCATTGTATAGAATGGAGCGTATTCTTCCTGTTCCATGATTCCTTCGGATTCTACTACTGTGTTCAGAACCGGAAGCTCTGTTCCGATACGTGCTTTGTTGCATTCTTCGTTTGTCCAGTATTTGATGAATTCCCATGCAGCGTCTTTGTGTTCGCTGTCTTTGGACATGGACAGACCGGAAGAACTCAGGATGCTGACAGAATCCTGTCCTGCATCTGCAAATGCCGGGATTGTTGTCACACCGTAGTTCACTCCGTCTTCATTGAGTGTGTTGATTGACCAGGAACCGTATACATACATTGCTGTGCTTCCGGCACGGAATTCGTCTGTTCCGTCACCTTCTGTTGCTGTTGCGTATCCTTCCTCTTCCATATCCTGGAACATCTGGAATACTTCCTGTGATTCTTCGGAGTTGATGTATCCGTCCATTTCTCCGTTTTCATCACAGTAAGATGTACCATTGCTCCACAGATACATTTCAAAGTCATACGGGTCCGGTTTCATCTGGAAAGAGAATCCCTTTGCATCTGTCTTCTCGGAGATTGTCTTTGCAGCTGCCTGCAGATCATCCCATGTCCAGTCTGCTGTCGGGTATTCCACACCTGCTTCATCAAAGATGTCTTTGTTGTAGAAGAGACAATGTGTTGTGAATCCTACCGGGATACCGTAAGTGCTTCCGTCCATCATGTTGTAATCCCAGAGTGTGTTATAGAAGTTGGATTTGTACTCGTCTCCCTCTTCTGCGATGTAGTCGTCAAGCGGCTCCAGTCCATCGTAGTAAGCCGGGTAATTCCACATGTACATAACATCCGGTGTATCTCCGGATCCCATTCCGGCACTGATCTTGGTATCAAAATCACTTCCGTACGCTTCCAGTGTCACTTCGATATCATCGTGCTCTTCATTGAACTTGTCCACAAGCTCCTGCTGTTTGTCCACGTCTTCTGCTACATCCCATGTGGCAAAACGAATTTTTGTTTTTCCCCCTGAGCTGCTGTCATCGCTGCTTCCGCCGCATCCGGAAAGGATTGTTGTAGCAGACAACATCATGATACAAACTACCGCCAATTTTCTTTTCATTTTGTTTTCCTCCCTTTCGCTTTATTAGGTAAAATTAATATAGCATTTTACTTGGTAAAAGTAAACATTATTTTACTCCAGCACACGCATTTTCTCTATATTAACTATTTTTACTTTTCTATTTTGTACATTTTGCACAAATTTAGTTCGTTTTTATATTAACAATTCACGCATTTCTGTAGTAAACATATTTCTATTTCACTAGTCAACAAAGTATGCTCATATTCCATGAGATTCCCGGTAAATTTTCCGGTCTCCGTTTACTTCTCCTTCCCACCCGGGTATAATAATAATATCAGTATATTTTTTCCGATTTTTAACATAGAAAGGATGATCTTATGCCATTACCAGAAGAGCACAATTACACGATCAATGATATCTATTCCCTCCCGGAAGGAGAACGTGCCGAACTGATCGACGGCACCCTGTATATGATGGCTCCGCCCAGCCGTATACATCAGGAGATCGTAGGTGAACTCTTTGCCGCGATTCACAGCCACATCAAGGCAAACGGCGGAGACTGCAGATCATTTATCGCTCCGTTTGCCGTGCTTTTAAACGAAGATGACAAAACTTATGTGGAACCGGATATCAGCGTCATTTGTGATGCCGGCAAACTAACAGACCGCGGATGCGCAGGTGCACCGGACTGGATCATAGAAGTAGCATCACCCGGCAGCCAGAAGATGGACTATCTGACCAAACTCTTCAAATACCGTACTGCCGGTGTGCGTGAATACTGGATCGTAAATCCAATGCAGGAAACCGTGCAGGTCTATTACTTCGGCGATCAGGAAGACTCTGTACAATACGCCTTTATCGATTTGATCGAATCAAAGGTTTTGAAAGGTTTGAACATCTGCCTTGCAGAGCTTTTGCAGATGTAAAGAGCTGAAAAAAAAGAGAAAAGAAAAAAAGAGACACTCCTGCAGAATACAGGCTTAAAAAGCCCGAATTCTGCAGAAGTGTCTCTTTCACTTACTGTAAATCTATTCTTCTTTTCCCGGAATCCTTAAAGTATCTCCAGTATCTTTTCTGTCATGCTCTCCACGGTCGCCTCTTCTGCTACAGCCGTGCGCATTCCCAGGCGTTTTGCCTCCTCTTCGGTTTTTCTCCCGATACAAAGAGCAAGAATTCTACCGGGATCTACCTTTCCCTGCATCGTTCTTTCAAATCCCCGGACCGTGGAAGCGCTTGTAAATGTCACCAGATCAATCTTTCCTTCCTGAAACTGCGCCGCTATCTTTTCAGTCCATGCATCGTCCGCCCCGGTCCCTGTTTCATAGACCGGAATATCCACGCACTCTGCTCCGGTTTTCAGCACCGGCGGGAACAGTTCTTCTGAGGCTTCCCTTGCCCGGAACGCAGTCACAAGGTCTCCCGGCTTCGTCTGTCCGGCAAGTGCCTCTCCAAGTTTTTCCGCCTCGTAAATGTCAGGCATCAGGTCCGGTCGGATTCCCCGCTTCCCAAGTTCTCTTCCGGTTCCGCTTCCGATCACGGCAAATCTGCTGCCCCAGAGTGTCCGGATGTCCAGATTCATTTTCTCAAGGAAGTTAAAAAAGCTCCTTACTCCTGCCGCGCTGGTGAACACGATCCAGGATGTTCCTGTTTTCCGGTTTCGGATCTCTTTCAGTGCCGTAAGGATCCTTTCCTTTTCTCTCTTTCCCTGCAGCGGCTCTACCTGGATCGATGGAAATTCAATGACCTGAGCTCCCAGTCCGCGAAGTGTCCTCGCAAATGTCTGCCCCTGGCTCCTTGGTCGTGTGATGAGAATCTGTCTTCCTCCAAGATGTCTTTGCTCCGCCCACGAAAAGCTTTCTGACAGGGCACATACTTTACCTACTACAATCACAGCCGGCGCCTGAATCTTCTCTTCCTGCACTCTCTTTGGAAGATTTTGAAGATCCGAAACGACCTTTTTCTGGCAGGCCAGCGTCCCCTCCTGGATCACTGCCGCCGGAGTATCATCCGGCATACCCGCCATTCTAAGCTTTTCGCAGATCTCCGGAAGTGCCGTAACTCCCATCAGAAAGACAAGGGTGGCATCCATACGTGCCAGCGTCTCGTAATCAATCCGGGATTCTCCGCCTTTTCTTTCGTGTCCGGTAATCACATGGAAGGACGACGTATAATCCCGGTGGGTAACCGGAATTCCCGCATAGGCAGGAACCGCCACGCTGGAGGTGATGCCCGGCACAATCTCAAAATCGATGTCTTCCTGCACCAGAAATTCCGCCTCTTCACCGCCTCTTCCAAACACAAAGGGATCTCCGCCCTTTAAGCGGAGCACCTGCTTTCCTTCTTTTGCAAGGTTAACCAGAATCTGATTGATCTCTTTCTGCGGAACCAGATGGTGGTCCGCCCGTTTTCCCACATTGATTTTCTCCGTCTTCTCCGGAATCAGACTCAGGATTTCCGCACTGACCAGGGCGTCATAAACGACCGCATCCGCCTGTTCCATCAGGGATGCCGTTTTTACCGTCAGAAGTCCTGCATCCCCGGGACCTGCCCCGGCTATCCAGACTTTTCCGCATTTTTTCTCTTCCATCTTCTAAAATCTCCCTTTCAGACTTCTGGCAAGTCTTTCCGCCAGTATTTCGCCCTTGTGCTTTTCTCCGGAGATCATGCCCGCCTCGAACTGCCCGGTTTCTTCGTGATAGTAAAGCCCCCGGATCCGGATTTCATTTCCTGAAGTCTCGGCATAGGCCGCAACCGGAGACGTGCATCCTCCGTTCAGATACCGGACAAATCCGCGCTCCGCCTTTGCCGCAAACCGGCTGTCGGAACAGTCCACTGCCTCAATTCCCGGTATCTTTTCTCCTTTTCTCCCCTGCACTGCCAGAATCCCCTGTCCTGCGGAGGGAATCATTTCATCCACGGAAAAGATACGGGAGACAAGGCCCTCCATTCCCAACCGTTTCAGCCCTGCAAGAGCCAGAATCGTCGCGTCATATTCCTCATGCTCCAGCTTGAACAGCCTTGTCTGGACATTCCCCCGGATATTTTTAAAACTGCACTTTGGATACAGCTTTCCTGCCTGCAGAGACCGTCTTCTGCTGGAAGAGCCTATGATTCCTCCCTCTTTCAGGTCCTGAATTCCCGGCTTTAAAATCAGGGCATCCCTTGGATCCTCCCTGTTTGTATACGCAATGACAGGAAGCTCTTTTGGAATCTCCATCGGCATATCCTTCAGGCTGTGAACTGAAAGATCGATGTCCCCATTCAAAAGCGCCCGGTCCAGTTCTTTGACAAACAGGCCCTTCCCCCCGATCTTTTCCAGACTTTTATGGAGGATCTTGTCGCCGGTCGTTTTCATCGTCACAATCTCGATCGTAAGCCCCGGGCTTGCCTTTTCCAGAGCCTCCTTTACGATCTCGGCCTGCCTGACCGCCAGGGCGCTCTCCCTGCTCCCTATTTTCAAGTGTGTTCTCATGCTTTTTTCCTTCTTTTATCGCTCTTTATCAATCTTATATAATAAGGCATTGAGGATGGCCGCCGCAACCGTGCTGCCTCCTTTTCTCCCTTTTGCCACAATATACGGCACGTCCACGGTCATGATCCGTTCTTTTGCCTGCACCACGTTGACAAATCCTACCGGAACTCCGATCACAAGAGCCGGATGCACACATCCTTCCCGGATCAGTTCTTCGATGGCGATCAGCGCCGTCGGCGCGTTTCCTACTGAAAAGATGATCTGCTTTCCGGTCTTCCGCGCCATGTCTGCCGCCTTTTTCATACTGGCAGCCGCTCTGGTCGTCCCTTCTCTTTTTGCTTCTTCGGCTACGTCCGGATCCGCCATATAGCAGACGGCTTCTATTCCCAGTTTCTCCAGAGACGCTTTGTGAATTCCGGAACGGGTCATATTGGTGTCAGTCACAATGACCGTATTCCCCCGGTCTGTCAATGCCCCAAGAGCAGAAGATACCGCATCCGGCGAAAATGTCATTGTATCCGCGTATTCAAAATCCGCTGTCGTGTGGATCACCCGTTTGATGATATCCTCCTGCCCCTCAGGGAAGATTTTTCCACCGAGTTCTTCTGTAATAATCTCAAAACTTCTGCGCTCGATCTCTCCCGGCAGAATCTGTTCCAGTTCCATTTTCATATCCTTTATACTCCTTCTTCCAGAATCCGGTATACCGCATCCATATCCAAATGTTCCCGGATCATCTTTGCAAGCTGGTCATACTGTTCCTCTTTGTATGCTTTGAAATCCAGCACTTTCAAATCCTCCACCTGAAGCCCTTTCCGTCTCATCAGAAGTTCCACCAGTTTTCCGGAAATCTCCGCCGAATCAAAAAAACCATGCAGATAGGTTCCGCAGACGCTGCCCTGAACACAGCCCTCCATACGTGCACCTTCTTCCTGCATCGTGCGGATTCCGGTAAACGAAGCACCTCCGGCAGAAATGGTTTCTCCCATGTGGATCTCATATCCTTCCAGCCGGCATCCGCCAAGTCCGCCCCAGAAATCATCCGAAGCAGCCACGAATCCTTCGGCTCTCGTTCTTTTTTTCTGTCCGGTAAAGATGGTTTCCACCGGAAGTAGGTCCAGTCCTTCCATCGAAATCGGAACCCCGTCCCCGGCTTCCATTCCCTGCGGATCTGAAAGTTTTTTCCCAAGCATCTGATAGCCTCCGCAGATTCCGATGACCGGAACATCCCGCGAAGCTGCCTGCTGGATTTTCCCGGCAAGCCCGCTTTCCTTCAGCCATTTCAGATCCGCCATCGTATTTTTGGTTCCCGGAAGAATCACCAGATCCGGATCTTTAAACTGTCCCGGCCGGTCTACATACCGGACCGATACACCCTCATAGCACGACAGCACATTCAGATCCGTAAAATTGGAAATCTTCGGAAACCGGACTGCCGCAATGTCGATTTTCCCTTTCTGCATCCGGCTTTGAAGGCGTTCGCTCAGGCTGTCCTCATCGTCGATATCCAGATACATATACGGGATCACTCCCCGGACCGGACACCCGGTACGTTCTTCCAGCATCCGAAGCCCCGGTTTTAAAATATCCACATCCCCGCGGAACTTATTGATCACAAGACCTTTTACCATCTTCCGTTCTTCCTCTTCCAGAAGAAGAAGGGTCCCGGCAAGCTGGGCAAACACACCGCCCCGGTCGATGTCTCCTACGAGAAGTACCGGAGCCTTCAGCATCTTTGCCAGTCCCATATTCACAATATCGTCCTGTTTTAAGTTGATCTCGGCCGGACTTCCCGCCCCTTCGATCACGATAATGTCATGCTCACCGGCAAGAATCTCGTAGGCATGCAGAATCTCCGGGATCAGCTGTTTTTTGTATGCATAGTATTCTTTTGCCGGCATGACGCCCCGGACTTTTCCATTTACAATGACCTGCGATCCGGTATCACTTGTCGGTTTCAGAAGCACCGGATTCATCTCCACCCTTGGAGCAATCCCCGCCGCCTCGGCCTGCATCACCTGCGCTCTTCCCATCTCCAGGCCGTCTTCCGTGATAAAGGAATTCAAGGCCATATTCTGAGATTTAAAGGGCGCCGTCCGGTATCCGTCCTGGCGGAACACTCTGCAAAGTCCTCCTGCCAGGATACTTTTTCCGGCATTGGACATGGTTCCCTGAATCATGATTGGCTTTGCCATGATGTTTCTTCCTTTCTTCGTTCGATAATCCGCCCGAAAGCACGGAGAAGCTTGTCATTGTCCTCCCGCCCTTTCACCGCGATCCGGTAGTAGCCTTTTCCAAGTCCCCGGTAATTCCGGCAGTCCCGGATCAGAAATCCTTCTTGTTTCATCTCTTCGTAAAAATCTATTTCGCTGTAAAACAAAATATAATTGGCACTTGCCGGATAATAGCGGATTCCCATCCGGGTAAATTCTCCCATGATATGACGCCGCTCTTCTGCAATCAGCTGTCTTGTGACCGCCGGAAGCAGATCGTCTGCAAGCGCCGCCGTCCCCGCCGCCTGCGCCGGGACAGATACGGCCCACGGCTGTCTGGACTTTTGCATCCGTTCAAGCAGCCCGGTATCCGAGCAGACTCCGTATCCGCTTCGTACACCCGGTATGGAAAACATCTTGGTAAATGCCCGAAGCAGGAACAGCATCCGGTTTTCCCGGATCAAAAGCTCATGGTGAATCCACGGTCCGTCCTCGGTAAAATCAAGAAAGCACTCGTCCAGTACAAGCCGGATCTGCTTCTTTTCACACGTTTCCACAATCTCCAGAAGCAGTGATTCTTCCACGCACCGGCCGGTCGGATTGTCCGGCGAACATAAAAATACCATATCCAAATCCTCTGTCAGTTCGTCCAGGTACCGTCTTGTCAGGGCAAATCCTTCTTCCTCTTTTCTTTCGTGAAACCGGATCCGGCAGTCCACCGTGCGAAGTGCCTTTTCATATTCGGAAAAGGACGGCGTACATAAAAGGGCACGCTTTGGTTTTTCTGCAAGTACCATCGTATAGATCAAGTCCGCCGCCCCGTTTCCGCAGATGATGTGCTCCGGAACGGTCGTCTCTCTTTTTGCCACCGCCTCCCGAAGCGCTCTGCATTTCGGATCCGGGTAGGCAGTCACGTTCTCCAGGCTCTTTTTCAGTGCCTTCATGACCTTCTCCCCCGGTCCCAGAGGATTGATATTTGCAGAAAAATCAACTAGTCCTTCATTTGAATAAATATCGCCTCCATGCTCCTGCATGTTCTTCACCTCGCTTTTCTTTTATATAATCACAATCAGCCTTGCCAGCCCGAAAACCAGCAGACCCAGTACGGCCGTTCCATAAAGCAGCCGGTTTGCCCGTCTGATATCCTCCCGTTCAATCGGGCGGATGTCATCCCCGATATAAGGTTTCTCGTACAATTTTCCAAAATACCACGCATTTCCTGCCAGGCGGACCGAAAGAGCTCCCGCACAGACCGATTCGGTCTGAGCCGCATTCGGGCTTTTGTGGTTGTGACGGTCCCTCTTGTAGATCTTCCATGCATTTGCCATGCTGTAATGTCTGCTGTCAAACAGTCCCAGAATTCCGGCCGCTCCGATCATCAGAAACGCCGAAAGCCTTGCCGGAATCAGGTTAAACAGATCATCCATTCTGGCTGCCGTCCGGCCAAAATCCAGATACCGGTCGTTTTTGTAGCCCACCATGGAGTCCATCGTGTTGACCGCTTTATAAAAAAAGCCAAGCCCTGCTCCTCCGATCATCATATAAAACAGCGGGGCAATAATTCCGTCGGACGTGTTCTCCGCCACCGTCTCCACCGCAGCCTTCACCACGCCTTCCTCTGTCAGGCTTTTCGTATCTCTCCCCACAATCATGGACACGGCCTTTCGTCCGTCCTCAATCGTCCCTGTATCCAATGCCTGTTTTACTTTCATGCTTTCTGTCTTCAGAGACTTTGTGGCAAGCAGCTGCCAGCACCAGAAACTCTGGAGCAGGAAATAAAGCACCGGATGAATCTGAAAGGCCGCCCACAAAAAGAAGCATGGAACGAGTGTTGCAATTCCCGCTGTTCCGATCCAGAGAATGGTTCCCCTTCTTCTGAGACTCTCCGGAGAAACTCCCTCTTTATACAGCTTCTTTTCCAGTCCGCTGATCAGATGTCCGATGATACGTATCGGATGATAGATCCAGGACGGATCTCCAAAGAACAGGTCCAGTATAAATCCTGCCACACATGCTGCCAAAATCATCATAGTTTTCTTTCCACCTTACATTGCTTCTCCCCGGTTTTCCACCGGTCCTCAAAAATACGGACCTGATATCCACATCCGTTTCCACAGCTCCACTCATAGTATCCCAGTTTCGGAACCGCGTATGCTGAAAGCACTCCCATCAGCGTGCCTCCGTGGGCGACGATGGCCGCCCGTTCGATCTTCTGTTCCATCAGCCTGTCCACGGCCCGTTCAAAGGTCGTCCGCGTCCGTTCGCAGAAAGATGCCTTTGACTCGCCTCCCGGAAACGGCAGTTCTCCTCCGGAATCGATCCACGCCTGATAGGAAGGATCTCCCGTCAGTTCCAGATAATTCTTCCCTTCAAAAGCGCCGAAATCACATTCCCGGAATCCGTCCCATACGATCTGTTCCACCTCCGGATAAAGGAACTCTGCCGTCTGACGACACCGTATCATGGGACTGGTCAGGACAATCTCCGCACGCGGCATCTGCTTTTTTTCTGCCACAGGAAGAATCGGTTCGTCTGTCGTTCCGATATATCGTTTTTCCAGATTTCCGGCTGTTGCAAAATGCCGGATCAAGGTCAGTTCCATCGTTCTTCTCCGTTTCTGTTTCGTCTCTTTACGGACCGTTTTTTCTCCATCAAAACCGGATCATCCAGGACCAGGCTGTCAGCACCGTCAGTACAGTAAGTTCAAAGACCTGGAGAAACCAGCCTGCCAGATCCCCTGTAATGCCGCCGAACTCCCGCACTGCCATCCTGAGATACCGGGCAAATACTACTCCCGCCGTAAAAAACAGAAGCACTGCCGGGATGACGCCAGATACTGCCACCAGAAAAATCACACCTACTGCAAGATAGATTCCCGTGGAAATCCATACTGCCTTTTGTCTGGCAGATTCCCGGAACGCAGCCGCAAGTCCGTCTGATTTTGCTCCCTTTCCTACCGTCACGGAAAGACCGCTCAATGTTCTGGACAGAACCATGGCGCAGGCCATCCCCGGAAGGACCTTCGCATCTGCCGCCGACCAGAGAGCCAGACTCCAGAGCAGATATATGGCCGCACTCATTACCGCAAAAGCTCCGGTGTGCGGGTCTTTGAGAATCGCAAGCTTTTTCTCCCGTTCCCCATAGGAATGCCTTGCATCCGAAGTATCCATAAAACCGTCCATATGAATTCCACCCGTCACCAGAAGCGGAAGGATCGTCAGAAACACAGCCGGAAACAAGGCCGGAAGTTTCCCCGCATCCCGAAGACCAAACAGCACAAGTCCGGTTCCCCACGTCAGTGCTCCGGCCACGGCTCCTACCAGAGGGAAGAAGCAGAAGGCATACTGCATGGACGGTTTCGTCCACTGGACTTTTGGCATGGGGATTTTGGAATACATGGAAAAGGCAATGATAAAGGATCGAATCCATTTCATGATGTGTACTCCTTATACTGTTCTACCTGAATGTCATCGAAGGAACTCATCTCCTCGTAAACCATCATGGCCATATCCAGAAGCGGAAAGAGGGCACAGGCCCCGGTTCCTTCTCCAAGAGCCATGCCAAGATCCAGCACCGCTTCCAGTCCAAGCTCCTCCAGAATCCGGTTATGAGCAGGTTCTTTCGACCTGTGGGAAGCAAACAGGTATTCCTTCACCTTTGGCTCTATCCGCACCGCCGCAAGGGCAGCCACCGAAGAGATAAATCCATCCAGCACTGCCGGAATCTGATATCTGGCACATCCTAAGAAAACTCCGGTCAATCCCGCAATATCCAGTCCGCCGACCTTTGCCAGAATATCCACCGGATCCGCAGGGTCCGGATTTCTCTTTGCCAGTCCTTCTGTGATGACTTCCTTTTTCCGAAGCAGACCTTCATCGGAAAGCCCGGCTCCCCGTCCGGTCATTACCTCAGCCGCCTCCCCGGTAAGGGCACAGGCCACGGCGCTGCTGGTCGTCGTATTGCCGATTCCCATCTCCCCGGTAGCAAGGATCTCATACCCCTGCGCTTTCCGCTCTTTTACGATCTTCATTCCGGTCAGAATGGCACGGATGGCCTCCTCCCTTGTCATGGCCGGCTCTTCCAGAAAATCCTTCGTCCCGCAGGATATCTTGTATTCTGCTTTCGTAAGTCCCTCCACGTCCGTTAAAATTCCGATATCATAAGGCAGGATGTCTGCACCTGCCACCTTTGCCATCTTGCAGACACTGGTCTGCCCGGCCAGGAAGTTTCCCGCTACCACAGCGGTCACCTCAGCTCCGGTCTGGGAGATGCCTTCCTTTACAATCCCATTGTCCGCACAGAGCACCACAATCCCCTTTTTCTGTAAAGATGGATGAAGTCTCCCCTGAATTCCCGCGATCCTTGCAAGCATCGTCTCCAGCGCCCCCATTCCATGAAGAGGCTTTGCAAGATGGTTCCACCGGGTAAGAGACGCTTTTCTTACCTCCTCATCCGGCAGTCTGATCTGTTTGATCTCATTTTCCCATGTCGTCTCCGGCATTTCCTTTCTCTCTCCTTTCCAGACAGCATCCGACAAAGCGTTTGGCAAATGCCGGATTGGAGTCATAGCTGATATGCGCAAATCCCGCAAAGACCTGCTGCTTTTCTTCCATACACTCCCAGGACCGCTGCCCGTCCGGCTTCACAGCCAGACAGCGGTCTCCGTTTTCGGTACAGTCCCAGTAATGAAACTCATGGCCACGGAGCGTCTCTCCCCGTTTCAGAAACAACAGATCCTCCCTGGGCTCCAGAGTCAGGTAGCCGAATCGTCCTAATGTGCGCGTCCGGTACCCTCTTCCTTTTAAAAATCCGGTCATCGGGTACATCATTCCGTCTTCACCTTCCAGTTCCTCTTTCAGATAGAGAAATCCGCCGCATTCTGCATGGCATGGAAGTCCTCCTTTCAGGCTCTGAAGCACCGATTCCCGCATGGACACATTTTCAGACAGCTCCTTTGCGTAGAGTTCCGGGTATCCCCCTGCCAGAATCAGGCCGTCGATGCCATCCGGCAGAACCGCATCATGAAGCGGAGAAAACGGTACAATCTCGCAGCCCAGTTGCCGCAGCAGTTCCAGATTATCTTTATAGTAAAAGCAGAACGCCTCATCCTTTGCCGCGGCAATCCGGAGTTTCGACTTTTCCGTCCCTTCTTCTTCCCCTGCTTCTTGTTCTCCCGTTTCCAGATCCGGCGCTTCTTCTGCAATCTGTAACAGCAGCTCCAGATCCAGCGTCTCTTCTGCCTGTCCTGCAAGCAGATCCAGTTTCTCCTGCAATTCCTCCACTTCCTCCGGAAGAATCAGCCCCAGATGTCTGCTTTTTAATTCTGCATCCGCCATCTTCGGGAGATATCCTGCCAGCCTGACCGCATGGCCGTTTTCCCGCAGCCACTGCTCCAGTACCGGCGCAAGCTTTTCATAGGTACGTCCGGTGATCCCGTTCAAAATGACCGCCCGGATCTGCCCCGCCGTTTCGTATTCCAGATAGCCTTTCAGAAGTGCCAGCACCGAGTGCCCCATTCCCCGGCAGGGAACGACCAGAGCTACCGGCATCTGAAGAACTGCCGCAATCTCGCTCGTACTCCCCTTCGGACTTTTCAGACTCATTCCGTCATAATATCCCATGACTCCTTCCGCCACGACCAGGTCCGCACCCCTGCTGTGACGTGCCAGAAGCTGCTTTTGCATTCCGGGCTCATGGAAGAAAAGGTCCAGATTTTCAGAAGGGATGCCGAGAACCTTCTCGTGGAAAAGCGGATCAATATAGTCCGGCCCGCACTTGCATGCCGCCAGAGCAAGTCCCCGTTTCTGATATGCCCGCAGCAGCCCGCAGACAATGCTCGTCTTCCCGCACCCGCTTCCGGTTCCGGCAATCAGAAGCCGTCCTGTCTTCTTTGTATCACTCATGGTCCGCTTCCTTTCTTCCCTGAAACACAGCCATCCACACCGGATTCTGGGCTGTCATCAGATGATAGGCTCCCATCTTCCGGCTGCCTGATGCCTGAATCTGCATCACCTCGGCTGTCTCCCACCGGCTGTCCTGCAAAAGTTCCGTCATCTCCCGGATCGTTTCCATGCTGACCGCAGTCAGCACAATCCGGACAGATGAATTTTTCGACAGACAGGTTTCCACAATCTCTTTCAGCCTGCTTCCGCTTCCACCGATAAACACATGGGTCGGCGCAGGAAGATCCGAAAGCGCCTCCGGTGCGTTTCCCTCTACAATCTCCACCTGATCGGTCCGCCATTTCCGCTTATTTTCCTGAATAAGAGCAATTCCTTCCGGATTTCTCTCCACAGCATAGACCCGGATGGAGCCGTCCTGAAGCGCAGCCTCCACCGACACGCTTCCGGTTCCTGCCCCGATGTCATAAAGAACCGCATCTTTCTGAAGCTTCAGGGCGGCAACCGCCATGGCCCGGACTGCCGACTTGGTCATCGGCACTTTTCCCCGGATCAGCTCTTCATCTTCCAGATGCCGTCCCACAAACGTGTCGTAGTCCGGGTTGTGCACCCAGAGTACGGAGAGCCCGGAAAGCATCTCCGGCGTCAGCTCCCGGATTGTCCCGCGAAAGAAGACTTCCTCTTCATACGAAAGATCCCGTCCTGCTGCGGCTTCCAGATGATCCAGCCCGTACCAGGACATCTTCTCCAGAAACTGCTCTGCTGTCTCCCTGCCGCCAAGGAGCAGGAAGGTGTGCTCATGGGTACAGATCTCATAAACCGCGTTCTGTCCGGTTCCGTGAAGGCTTACCAATGCCGCCTTCTCCCACGGCACCTGACAGCGTGCCGCCATGCAGATCACTGATGAGATACCCGACAGCACCCGGATCTCCCATTCACTTCCTTCCAGGCGCTTTATAAGCTGTTTTGCACCACTGTAAAATCCCGGATCGCCGGAATATAAAACGGAGATTTCTTCTCCTTTTTCCTGCTCCAGAATCGTCATGATATCCTCCGGACGGTAAGATGTATAGCATCTGGCCTCTTTCTTCCTGACCGGTTCTACACTTTCAAGCATCCTTTCGGCACCGATCAGTACAGTGCTTTTCCGGATCTGCTCCCTGGCTTCCTGTGTCAGGCTTTTGTTTCCGTCTGTCCCGATTCCAATCAGATTAATCCTTTTTTTCATATCGATATCCTCTCGGCGTCACCATCGCATCCCCGATCACTCTTGTCTGAGAATTGCCGATGAACACCGTGGTAAACATGTCTGTCCCGGTTTCTTTCAGTCTTCCAAGGGTTGTCACATGCTTTTCCTCTCCGTCTCTTGCGATCTGGCGCACATAGCCGCAGACCGTATCCGGGCTCTGATATTCCAGAAGAATCTCGCAGGCCCTTCGGAGATAATCTTTTCGTTTCCGGCTGGACGGATTGTAAAGACAGATGGCAAAATCCCCTTTTGCCGCAGACCGCAGACGCTCTTCAATCTTCTCCCACGGCGTCAGAAGATCGCTCAGGGAAATGACCGCAAAATCATGGATGAGCGGCGCTCCCAGAACGGCCGCTCCCGCAGTGGCGGCGGTAATTCCCGGAACCACCTCGATCTCCACTTCCGAATATCCGCGTTCTTTCCGGATCTCATGCATCAGACCTGCCATGCCGTACACTCCGGCGTCCCCGCTGCAGATCATGGCTGTTGTCCGGCCCTCCCGGGCTTCCCGGAGTGCCATCTCACAGCGCTCCACTTCCTTTGTCATCGGCGTAGTCAGAAATGTCTTCCCCGGGAACTGCTCTTTTACCAGATCCACATAGACGGTGTATCCGATGATCACCTCACAGGATTCCATCGCCCGCACGGCCCGGATCGTCATTTCCTCATAAGCGCCCGGCCCGATTCCTATGACATATACTTTCTTTTTCATTCTTTCGTCTCCCCGTCTTTCTTCGTTCCCTCCCGGAACATGGTGGTAAATTCCGGATCATACAGTTTCGACCGCTCATATCCGGTTTTCTTTCCGCCTTCCAGCACTTCTCCTACTACAATCAGCGCAGTCTTCGTCACATGGTTCGCTTTGGCGGTTTCAGCCAGCGTTTCCACAGTACACCGGTAGACCGCTTCTTCCGGCCAGCTTGCCTTATAGACGATGGCCGCAGGCGTATCGCCCGGATAGCCGCCCGCCATCAGTTCCCTAGAAAGCGGTTCCAGAAGTCCGGTGCTTAGGAAAAGCACCATGGTTGCCTGATGAGCCGCAAAGCTGCGGATCGATTCTTTTTCCGGCACCTTGGTCCGGCCTTCCATCCGTGTGATAATGACGGACTGGGAAATCTCAGGGAGGGTGTATTCCAGTTTAAGAGCTGCCGCCGCTCCGGAAAAGGAGCTGACTCCCGGACAGATCTCATAGGCAATTCCCCGTCTGTCCAGCTCATCCATCTGCTCTTTGATGGCTCCGTAGAGACTTGGATCTCCGGTGTGAAGCCGTACCGTCGTCTTTTTGTCCTTTTCTGCTGCTTCAAGCACTTCCAGCACCTCTTCCAATGTCATATAGGCACTGTCATATACCTCACAAGTTTCCTTTCTGACCTGTAACAGTTCCGGATTGACCAGTGATCCGGCATAGATAATCACGTCCGCCTCTTTCAGCAGGCGTTCGCCACGCACGGTAATCAGGTCGCACGCTCCCGGCCCTGCTCCGACAAAATGTACCATCAGGATCCCTCCTTTATCACAATCAGCGAATAATAGCTGGATTTCTCCGGCACATCGTCCGGATTTTCATAAATCTTTTCATTTTCCATCCCGCAGTTTTCCACCATCCAGAACCGGTCGTTTGACGCCTTGACCGTCTCTTTGACATAAGGCATCTTTTTCCCTGTTTTCATCAGAATTTTCGTTCCGGAAAGCTTCAGCCCCTCTTCAATTCCATAGGAGGCCGGCAGGATATGAATCTCCTCTTTATTTTCCGCAAGCCCCAGGTTCAGGGCCGCTGCCGCCGCGCAAAACGACGGAATTCCCGGTATGATCACCGCCTGGTACCCGTCTTTTTGCACCCGTTTATGAATGTACAGATAGGTAGAGTAAATGGACGGATCTCCAAGGGTCAGAAATGCAATGTTCATTCCTTCGTCCAGATATTCCTCCACCTTCTTCGCTCCCGCATCGTGGATGCGTTTCAGTTCTTCTTTTTCTTTCATCATCGGCATCGGAAGGCAGAGCACCGGCTTTTTTTGAATCTCCGGCACTTCCGGCAGCACAATCTGATATGCCGTGCAGTTGTCGAGATACGGCATCCCTTCCTCCCAGATACACGGCTCCTTCAGTGTACTGTCAGACACCGGAACCGCGATCATATCACAGGACCGGATCAATCGGACCGCCTTCAGCGTCAGAAGCTCTGCCTCTCCCGGCCCTGTTCCTGTTCCATATAAGATTCCACTCATTCTTTTTGTCCTTTCCGTTCCTCTTTGATCTGTTCGAGAAGCTCCATGGCGCCTTCCGTCTTTCCAAGGATCCCCCATTCTTTGGAGAAAGTCAGAAGTTCCACCTGGACTTCTCCTCTCGTCCTCTGATTGAGATACCAGGAGATACGCTCCATGATCCGGGACATCACGGCTTCCCGGATTCCGGCCCTCGTCAGAACGGCAAGCATCTCATCTGTCGTGACGCTCTCCTCAATCTCAGGCACCAGCCCGATCAGCTTTTCCATGCGCCCCGGATCTTCCTTTAAAGCCCCGGCCGCAAGATGGGAAAGCGCCGCAAGAAACACCTCCGCACGCGCGTCCGCTATCCTCGAGTGGGTATTCATGACACCTGCCGCAAGCTTGGCAAACTTTCCGATGTGCCCCACAAGAAGAACTCTCGGAAATCCAAGCACCACTGCCATATCCAGCGCCTCGCCCACATAGTTGCTGCATTTGACCGCCCGGTCCGGGGAAAAGGAAAGCTCATCTTTCAGAAAATCACTTCCGTAATTTCCCGGCACCAGACAGAGCGTCTGAATTCCTTCCTGTTTTTGTACTTTCATTTCCAGAAGGATGGTCTCCGTCAGAGCCTGCTCACTCATGGGTTCTACAATCCCCGTTGTTCCAAGGATGGAAAGACCTCCCACAATCCCAAGTCTCGGATTGAATGTCTTTTGGGCAAGTGCTTCCCCCTCCGGCGCAGAAATGGTCACCTTCAGCGTCCCGCAAAATCCGGCTTCCCCGGCTGCCTGCCGGAGAGCTTCCGTAATCATCTTCCTTGGCACCTTGTTGATGGCAGGCGCTCCTACCGGCTGCTCCAGCCCCGGCTTTGTCACCCGACCGATACCCTCCCCGCCTTCCAGCACAATCTGTACCGGATTCGCTTCCGGCTCCGAATCTGTTTTCTGCCGTTTATCGGACTCTTTCTTTACTTCGGCAAAGACGAGCATTCCGTGGGTAATATCCGGATCATCTCCTGCATCTTTCCGGACCGCGCATGACACTGCATCGGAATGTCGCACGATCTCCTCCACTTCCAGAAGCAAGGTCTCTCCTGCCGGGACAGTAATGCGGACTTCCCGGATTTCCTCTCCGGAAAACAGCATGATTGCCGCCGCCCTGGCCGCTGCCGCCGCGCAGGTTCCCGTCGTATATCCTCTTTTCAGTTCTTTTTGTCCCTTGATGACTGTCTGCTTTTCCATCCTTATCCTTTCGGACACTCCTTTGCCTCCCCGGCGTGACGCACAAACATCTGCCGGATGCCCGGAATCTCTCCGAGACCTTTTAAGACGGTACGCACTTCATATCCTTCTCTTGTCAGAATCGATTTCCAGGAATCCGCATCCTCTCCTGCCATATCGTTTTTGGCATGGTCGCCCGCCACAATCATGAACGGCATCAGAAGAATCTTTCCGGCCTGCTGCTCTTTCAGCTTTTTCAGCACTTCCTCCATCTCCGGGAAGCCTTCTACCGTGCCGACTACCACGTTTCGGTATCCTTTTGCCCAGAAGGTATAATCGAGGGCCGGATAGGCCGCATTGGTATGGTGCTCTGTCCCGTGGCCCATGAGCACTAATGTTTCTTCCTCTTTGAGTCCGGCATCCTCCATAATCAGGTGTACCGCCTCCTCATAATCTTCCATCGTGGCAAGAAGCGGTGCTCCGATGCGGATCGTTTCAAACCGTTCCCGGTACGGCTCGATCTGCTCTGTCATCTTTTCGTATTCAAATCCGTGGATGATATGGGTCGGCTGGATGAGAAGATCCTCAATGCCGTCCCGTATCATCTGTTCCATGGCTTCCTCCACGTCGCAGATTTCCATCTGAAACTCCGATTTCAGTTTCTTCAAGATCATTCCGCTTGTAAACGCCCGGTACAGCGTCCGGTCCGGGAATGCCTCCGCAAGCGCCTTCTCTACTGCTACGATCGTCTTCTCCATTGTATCCAGGTGGCTCGTCCCAAAGCTCACCACCAAAACTGCTTTTCTCATAATTGTCCTCCCATATGGGTCTGACATCGACGACTGACACCAAAAAAAGGATATGGAAAAACAGACAGTTCTCTCCTCTGCCTCTTTTCCCATATCCGTTTCTATTTCCCTTTGACGTCCTCTTTGATTCTCGTACTTGTCATAATCCCGTAACCTTTCCGAAGCATCTAAAAGCAGGTATTCTGACTTAAGGATCCGCGCTTTTCTCTCCCTTCCCATGCATCCGCACAGTGGCCTTTTCTTAAGAAAGCTCCCCTCATACAGCAACGGGTATTGTTCCGGATTCTCACCGGATTCCCTTTTACTCCTTCTGAAACTAAGGTACTTTTAAATGATTTCTCTGTTTGATTCCTGTTTATGATACCATTGGCAAAGACGGCTGTCAACCGATGCGGTTTTTCTGGATTAGCCAAAATGCATTTCTATTGCACGAACATTTGTGTATAATACAGAAAAAAATAGTTACGAATTCTTTTTCTTTCTTTTTCCAAGGATGAACCTGCGGATTCCCAGCATACAGCCTCCTCCCAGTACGGTAAGTCCCGCAAAATTCCACTTTTGCTCCCTCTCAATCTCTTTTTGAGACGAAACATAGGTTACCCCCTCACGGGGGAGTTCCTCCGCAGAGATTTGACCGTTACGGCTACAGTAAACTACATATCTTTGAAAATTGTATGTGTACGGATGACAGGTAATCAGAGTCAGCATGTCCTCACCTTCCATGATTTTCACTGCGTCAATGTCATCCGGAGTAATGACAATACACTTCACCACCTGATATTCCAGTGTTTCCCACAAATTAGTCAGTATCACTTTGTCTCCGGGCTGCAACAATTCGATATCCCGAAACATCGGAATGCCTTTCCATCCCCGGTGGGCAGCTATTACACAGTTGCTGTTTGTTCCTCCTATAGGCATACTGGTCTGTCCCAAAACTGCAGCTCCCTTGTCAAGATTCTCATCTGACGCTCCCAGATACAGCGGCAGTTCCAGATCCATGGCTTCAATGGATAAATAGCCGACCGCATCCCCGGACGTATCATAATCCGACAGCCGGAAAACCGGCTGCTGAAAGTTCCATGCATCCGTCAGTCCGCTCTGCCCGTCCCGGAAAATTTTTTCATTGTATGCTTTCATGTCCTCATAAAGCTGAATGTATTCTCTTTCTGTACTTTCTTCCGGTTCCCGGTTGTTTTGTTTCTTACTCTTAATCTCTTCTACTTCTTTCCTGCTGCTAAATTCCGATCGCAGACTCTGGAAATGCGGAGTCAGAAGCAGTGCTGCACCGGAAAAAAATATCACCAGAATCAGCAATCTAAAGCCGGTCTTTCTCACGCTCCCGCCCCCTATCTTTTCCTTCTCCTTCGTCCGGGCTTCTTCGCCCCTGTCCTCCTGCGCAAAATGGATCCCGCTGCCACAACAGCCACCAGTATCATCCCCGCGGCAGCCGCTTTCAGGTATTGTTCCATCCAGCTTCCCTGTCTTACCGGCACCGTTCCCGTCTGTTCCGTTTCTTCCACATAAGGGATACGGGTTCCCCGTACCAGCAGGCGGTGTGTATTGATACCGTAAGGGGTACAGGTCACCAGTGTAACATAATCTTCCTGCGCATTAATCTGCAGATCCTCCGTCTCCTCCGGGAGCACTACCCGGATCTGATCCACCTGATAGGCCAGCACTTCCCCCAGTACATGAATATAGAAGACATCGCCATTTTCCAGCTGGTCCAGATCTGTAAACAGCTTCTTATTATTAAGTCCCGTATGCGCGGAAAGAACACAATGCGTTCCTGTTCCTCCCACCGGAAGAGAACTTCCCTGCAGATGTCCCACCCCCTTTTTCAGCACTTCCTCTCCGGTGCCGTGATAAATCATCAACTCCACATCGATAGCCGGAATCCTCAGATAGGCCATTCCTCCTTCGTCATCTATGTTCAGAAGCCCTGCATAGGGCATGGCGGAAGGATCCAGCTGATTCTTGTCAAAAGGATCTGTAAGCAGAACGCCTCCCTGCAAAAGTCCCCGATTGTAATCCTGACACTCCTGCAGTTCTGCAGTCTGGTCATCCGAAGTCATTTCTTCTGAAATAATACTATTATAGTGCTTCATGATTTCTTCCTGTTCCTTTTCATAGAGCAGGTTGCTGACGACAGGGTATGCCAGCAGAGAGAGACCCGCCAGAAAAACCAATACCGTCAAAACAGCCAGTAATTTCTGCTTCACATCCTTTTCCTCCATTTCCCAATTAACATTCAGATGCTTTTCCCCGGACTCCGGTGAAGTATGTGGAAAAACACCAGAACGAAGGATGGGCGGAAATCTCCGCCCAATCCCATACAAATCACTGTGTTCTTTTTTGTTAGCGAGAAGAGTTCTTTCTTCTGGAAGCCACAAGCATTCCTCCTGCCGCCGCAATCAGAAGAATACCGCCCATTGTCAACGCCCACGTACCTGTGCCTCCGGTTTTCGGAAGGGTGAAGCCTTTCTGGTTGTACAGCTCGAAAGCAACGCTTGCTATTGCCATATCTTTGGAACTCTCGTTGTGTACAAAGTCCACATTAAGAGGTGTATTTCCCAGTTTGACACTTGTCTTATCCTCGTCGAGCAGCATTGCGTTCGGGTCAAGCTGTGCTTCAAGATCGATGGTGACGTCCTTGTCAATCAGGTTATAGCCATCGGCAGTATTGGTCTCCGTCAGGATGTAGATCTCATCGTCATCCAGACCCACAACCGTCAGTTTCCTGCTGGTCGTATCAAGCTTGAGGTCTGTCACATTGCCAGTTCCAGCGGAATCGGACACAAGGATGTAATTTCCGGCAGAGCCGGTAAAATGTAGGAGCTCCTCATCCTGCCCATTTACCCTGTACAGCCGGAATGTCACCTTACCAATCTCATCAGCTAAAACAGTAGCGTCACTGAAGGTCTTTGTCAGCTCGATGCCGTAGGTATACACCTCGGTGGAATCGGTCAGAACACTCTCCGAGCCATTGTTATTCCATTCCAGTTTAGCGTCATTGACGTTGATCTTTACTGCATCAGTGGTAAGCTCCGCACTGTATGTAACAGTAACAGTCGCACCCTCATATGCCTCGAGAGTAGATGGTTCAAAAGTGAGGGTGAAGGAACTCTTTTCATCGGCATAGCCGACCGGAGTCAGTGTCGCAAGGGGAGTCTGTCCAATATAAAACTTATCACTGTCAGGGTCTGTTCCCCGTGTAATAGTGGCATTACCAATAGCAATTTTAACGCTGGCAGGATCAAACTCCTGCTTTTCCAGCGTATCACTCATAGTAAACTCGGTGAGATTGTCGTAGTCGGTCAGCGTAGGAACCTGCGCTGTCAGCTTATAATCAAGCACATCCCCTGTCTCGGCAGTAAGCTCATCAAACCACTCGTTTGCGTTCTTCTCGCTTATTTCCTTTTCAAAAGGCAGATCCTCAGCCTTAAGGTTCATCACGGCCGGTGCATTACCTGTCGTGGCGATCATCACACCCTGCTTGAGACTCAATCCATCGGGAACGTTCTTGAAGTCGACGGCGTAGTAGCCCTCTTTAAGGCTGTTGATAGTCATAGTTCCCCGTATTCCAACGCTTGCGCCAGCTGTGGCTGTATGAGGTGTAGTTATGTTATTCGTCTCAATATACTTCTCAATCCAGGAATAGAACACACCTGCGTCGCTTCCGCCTGCACCTTCTTGTATATCTCCAGCGATACGGCTCACCAGGTCAGCCTCGCCGTATGTCTTATCAAGCGCCTTGGCGTCATCACCGGAGAAGGTGATATACTCACCGGAAGTAGGCTGGGCCGTACCGGCAGAAAGATCAGTGCCGTCAAACTGCAGATACACAGTTCCGGCAGTTCCAAATACTTCATCGATTGAATTGTTGTTGGCCTCCGTATCGATGTTGAAAAATGTATCGAAGCCAGTAGTTACGGAATAAAGTTTCTTAGCAGGAACTGCCTCTGCATCATTTACCTGATCCAGCACCAGATACGCATTTGCCTGTGTACCCTCCCAGTCTTTAGACCAGGCAGGCTCTGTGATTGTGATACTCGCTTGTCCATCCGCAGCAAACGCTGTTGCAGGCACCAGTCCGACCACAAGCGTCAGTGCAGCCAACGTTCCTGTGAGCCGAGATAAGAATCTGTTACTTTTTCTCATAAGGTTTTCTCCTTCCTTTTCTTGTCTTTCATAAGAACTGATTTATATAAAAGCATAGATACGCTTTTATATCATTGATTTACCGCCTTCTGCGTCTGCGGTGCCGGGCGCCTGCAGCTACAGTCATGCTCTTTGCCTTTTTTACCTTCCACAGGATGGCTGCGGCTGTCAGAAGCACTACCCCTGCTACCAGAAACCGCCCGATGCCGGAAAGACCGGTAGTCGGCAGGATCATATTCTTGTGGTTCGTCACCGTAAACAACAAATGATATACTGAATTTCCGCCATTTTTGGTCGGTACTGTAATTTTCGTCTGCTCATTCTCTCCCACGATCAGATATCCGTCCTCATCGGTTTGAGGTGCGCTATATCCGCCTGGAACTGTAGCTTCCACCAAGTAGTACGTTCCATTGACAAGAAGATTTGTGAACTCGGCAACTTCCTCGTAACCCGTAAGGGTACCCTCTTCGTATTTATTTTGTTCGTCGCCAGTCAGGCTACGGTAATAGAAGTAGCTCTGCGTGCCGGATCCGTCAGTATGAACCGGATAGCTCTTACCAGCCGTATCCGTAAAAATCATATGCTCAAGGTCAAATCCAGAAGCTCCTTCCGCTATCGCCTGCCGTATTCTCGGCACTGTGGGAACCGGACTTCCGACTGCCTGTTTGCCGCCTGTTCCATCATTCTTATAGAGCTGGAACTCTGCACCTTTCAGTGGATCTCCCGCGCCGTCCCGCTTGGTTACGGCAATAGAACCGGGATAATATGTATTGACAAACGAAGCTGTTGTCGTTGCATCTCCGAGTTCACCTGAGGCATTTCCGTCTTCCGGCGTGGTCTGATCAAAGCCGTCATCCGGATCATCTGTCTCGCTTACTGTATAGCTCCATCCATTGACAAGACCGTCGATATAAAGTTTCTCACCGGGCTTGAGGTCAAAAGTGGCAGTGCCGTCAGTGAAATTCAATGAAGTTCTTCCGTTTTCTACAGATGCTTCAGATCCGTTTCCATCATCAACTACATGCCTTGTGGTAAACGTCCCCGAAACCGGGGTACTATTACTATCACTATACGTCAGCGTCACTGTAAAAGAGAATTTCTGATCTGCAAATTGTCCAGCGTCAATTCCGTTTGGAACTTCAATGTCCTTTTCTACGGCAAGTGAAGCCGTTTTTACCGCAAGACGTCCGTTATTACCCAGATGTATTTGTGCGTTTTCACTGTTCATGTGCGCGTAATAGTAAAGCTGCGCAGTAGAAGTATTATTGGTTGTCTTTTCTGCATGTTTGGTATCAACATGAGGCGCGTTCATTTCGCCTGCTTTCACGCAATACTGACCATTTATTTGTTCGGTCGCCCCCTTGATTCCGGTAACCGAGCGGGTTTCGGTTACGCTTTTCATACCACTGTAATACTGTACCTGATAATAGTAAGTATTGCCGTCATCAGAAGTCGGTTGTTGCGTTACCGGAGTATTACATGTTTCGTCCGTATACAGAGGAATGCTTTCCTGAACGTAGAAATAAGGGTTGTTTTTCGCAGGTGTAAACTCAACGTATGCGTTGCCCGCTGTCTCCTGATCCTCCCACTTTATATCACCAGTATATTTGTTGCTGTAAAAATACAGACCGTCCGTTCCGGTATTTGCCTTCTTGTACGCATCGTCAATCTTTGAAAGATCCACAGTTCCGTCAACATTCTTTACACCATCCTGCACTCCTACGGTATAACAAAGACGCACAGGATAGGCATTATTGGTCGTATGACTTTTCACATTCCCGGATGAATCCAGCTCTACTGTATTCACACGCAGGGGAATCGCTGAAGCAGGTATTTTTACCGTAAGAGTCTGAGTCATTTTACCCGTGCTGCTATCCGTGTTCGATGTAACCGTAATAGTAATATCATTCGCATTCTGCTTCCCGTAAACCGGACTGTCAATCTCACCGCTGAAGGTATAGGTAGTGGTATTTCCGCTTGTAGTTTTAGTAGGATTTGCAAAATTCGTACCGGAGAAGATCAGGTTTTTTACATCCTTGACCTCCATATAATCGCCGATCTCATCGGTATATGTAATGTAGCCGCTCTGGTCGATGGAAGCACCGGACTCAATTTGTGTTGGCACCTGTGGGGCGGACATTGTGATGTCGCTGACAATCTGCTCAAACACATCTGTCACGGCACTGGCATTATCTGCCGCAAAGTATTGATCAACATAATTCAGGGTGTTGATATCCTCTCCACTATTCGGGTGTGTAAAAGTATAATTTTCATAAAAGTTTTCGTGTGGATTCCACTGATTACCCGTCCCTGAAGTACTATATAAAATCTCCATCGTTAAAGACTGATTGTTCGTATATAAATTCCAGGCATTCTCAATATCCTCCACAATGCTGTATTGATAAACCGATGGAGCATTGTATCCATTTCCCGCCTCTAGATTGTACTCATCGTTTCTATACTTATAAGTTGAATCCCCCAGAACTTCTCCCGGGTTCAAGGTGATATCTGCTGAAGCCTGGGCTGCCGCAGGAAATCCGCCTGGTGAATTAGATGCTTCCTGATAAATCTCTGTCAGCCCCATTCCAATGTTATATACTTTGACGCGGTAGTCTTCATCGTTCTGCGATCCATAATGCGCGTCTATCTCTTTTTTCATATAGGAAGCAGTCATGAGGGCTTTCATGCTGTTTCCTGCGGAAGGCCAGCGTGCAACACCATTTCCGTTATTTGAATTGTTTTCAGGAACCCACCATGTCCGACTGTCAGAAGAAACTGTCGGATTCCCATCGGAAAGATGAATCACCGCAGGAACTCTCTTAACCTCTGTTCCATCTATAGTCTCAGTAGTCGTATTCTGAGTCAGCAGATTCATGCCCGTATAGAGTCCCATCTGCGTGTTCGTCGCGTCCTCAGTATAAATTGTATGAGAGCCGGATTTCGCTCCCACTTCCCATGAAACATCTACCGATTCCCCGCTGTTTTCTGGAACGGCAACAGTCTTGCTGCATGTAAAATATGTATCTTTCACATCGTAATGATCGAGCGGAACCAATACTTGCGAAGCAGTGACCGCTCTACCTGTTGTGGTCGTTTTTGGCAATCCGGAATAGCGCACTACTGCGACGCGATTATACTCGTTAAATTCCATAAGTGTTTTCATGGTGGCATTTAAAGCATCAAGTGTATTAGCAAGACGGCTTTCCCTATTATCCATTCCATTTGTGATCATCGATCCCGAAAAGTCCACTACAAACACAACATCAAGCGGACTCTGAGCCTCTCCGGTAATACTCTGTGTGGTTGCCAGCGCAGAATACGTCACCAAAAAATCCGAATCATTTGTCACAGTAATAGGTTCACGCCCATCGCTGACATCACCGCTGAATGTCTGCTCACCGGTAGTGACCGTCTTATCCGCCCACACGCGCCCGGAAAATTCAGTAGTCAGCTCGCCGCTTGTTTCGTCATTCAAGTAAGTCGTATATGTCCCCCGTGTGTCATCATCTGCTGTATGGCCGGTCGTTCCATTTGTGACTGCCGCAAATGCGTAAGATGTATTGGTTAAAAAGAATACACATAGACAGACAAAGAGGGCGAACCACCGCCTGCATTTTATTTTTGTTTGCTGTTTCATACTTACCTCCTACTTGTGTATATTAAATCTTCTGAAAGAAATGCTATTGCTTTCTCTTTAAAAAGGAGTCATCCCCTCTCTTTCCTGATCGAATTAGTTTTTTCTCAATCATACAAAATGCAGCAGGCACGCATTTGCTCTACCATGTTTCGCAATTCCTTCCATTTTCTTTTGTCCTTAGAATCCAGACAGGCATGATCACCAACCCATAACCAGGGATAATGGCAAACCATTTCCATTAAAAGTTCTCCTGCCGTCTTCCAGATCCGGTCTGTCTGAATTTCACACCGTGTGCCGTAGACAGTTCCGAGAAATAGACGCCCATCTGTATCTGGTGAAATTTTCTCCACCGGAAGTCTGACACAGGCATTTTTGTCTTCCGAATCCTGTTCCAGACAGACCAATAAAATCCTGTCCTCATCCAGACATCCTAAAGGGCCTTCTCTGGATGAAAACAGCATTCCATGATCTACAAATGTAATATTTTCCGGAACAATCGTAATATTTCTCTGTTTCAGTCCGGATATTTCTCTCCCCATGCAGTTTCATCTCCACCTTTTTTCGTAAGACAAACTACCACATAATATCAATTATGTGGTAGTACAAAGCCGGTCTTTCTCATCTAGTCATCATTTTTTCTTTTCCTCATTTATTTTATAGCAAAAGATCCGTGCCGTCAATGTCGCTGGAGAAAAAATTTTTAAAATTTTGGGTACCAAAATAAGCCCCGTCTCTTACATATGGCTCGAAAATCGACGGGACGCCGAAAAACAGGATTTCATTTTTTTATGGGGAAAGGCCATGTACCACATAATTGATATTATGTGGTGTTTTTATTTTCCCCTTTTTCATTTTCACATTTGCAATATTGTCATGCGGTTAAGCTGTCTTTGATAGATCTCTCCTGTATTGGAGGTATAGATTCGGGTTACATTCAGGCTGCTGTGCCCCAGAACATCAGCAAGGCCTGTCAGGTCCTGCGTCGTTTGGTAATAAACTCTTGCAAACAGATGCCGGAGATTGTGCGGAAATATTTTCTCCCCGCTGACACCTGCTTTCTTTTTCAACGCTTTCATCTCGCTCCAGAGATTACTCCTGTCTTTCGGCTGCCCGCTTTTCGTTACGAAAATACAGCCCGACCGGATTTTTCTGGCTGACGCAAACATCAAAAGTTTTTTTCGGATGCTGGCTGTCAGGAAGATTCTCCGGTATTTTCCTTTGTTGTGTACTTCGATCCTCCCCTTTTTTACCTGTTCCACCGTGAAATACTTCAACTCGCTGACGCGGATTCCGGTAACGGCAATCGTTTCGATACACAGGGCCAGCTGGGACTTCCCTTCTGCCCTTGCTGCCTTCACAAGACGCTTATATTCCTGACAGGTCAGTTCTTTCTCCTCCTGCAGAAAAAGATTTTTCTGTGTCTTTACCCGCCTGATTTTCAGTTCGCAGTATCCACAGAATGTTAAAAACTGATTGAGAGCGGCCAGCATGGAATTCACACTGTTGACCGTATAATGTTCTATCAGCCATTCTTTGTAGGCAAGAAGCCGGCCTTTGTCTATTTCCGTTTTCTCCCCGAGAAATTTGAAAAAACATTTCAAATCCGTAAGATATTTCCGGATCGTTGCCCCGGCATTTTCTCTTTCATACAGATACTTCTCAAACTCAACGATTTCTGTACCTTGTATCCTCTGGTGCTAGTATATAAATAGTGCAAGTCAAAATGAGAAAATTCCAAATAGACAATACATGATATAATAGAAATATCGTACTGAAGGAGGATCTCATTATGGCAAAGCAACATGACAAAC